>CAZFQV010000236.1:0-4349 GCA_964521175.1 uncultured Sphingobacterium sp. | reverse complement strand
TTTAGGTGTAGCGGTTGACGGTTTGGGGAATGTATATGTGGCTGACCAGAGTAGTAGTACGATAAAAAAAATTGTTACGACCGGCTATACGATCAGTCCGGCCCTACCTGCGGGATTAAGCTTTGATGGTACGACAGGAGCTGTCAGCGGTACCCCGACTAATCCAGCATCTGCATCAGATTATACAGTTACTGCATACAATGCTGGCGGCAGCGGTAAAGCATCAATCAGCATTGTTGTGGACTATCCATCTCCCACAACTCAGGCCAGCAGCCTTAGTTTCAGCAATACGGTGCCGACCGGAAGTACTGTTAGCTGGACCATTGGTGATGGTACTTCCCGGGCTGTGTTTATGGCGACTCTTACTACAGGCAGCCCGCTGCCTGTAGACAAAACAAGCTATACAGCAGATCCAGCATTTAAATCAGGCACAGAGATCGGAAATACCGGCTGGTATTGCGTATATAACGGTACTGGTTCTTCAGTAAATATTACGGGCCTATCTCCTAGAACCAGTTACAGGATTATGGTTATTGAATACAACGGCACTGCAGGCAGTGAAAAGTATTTCACGACACCCGGGGATAATAATCCTGCCAATGTGGTAACACTTTCGACCAATACGGATCTTTCGACGATTGCCTTAAGCAAAGGCACCTTAGATCCGCTATTCGATGCAGCTATACTAACGTATAATGCATCGGTCGCCAATGATACAACTTCGATTACACTGACTCCCACCCTTGCCGATGCAACGGCAACCCTGACCGTGAACGGCGTCGCTGTTACCAGCGGCTCAGCATCAGAAAGCATTGTTCTGAATGTAGGAGCTAATACGATTACAACCGTAGTGACTGCTCAGGACGGTACAACGATAAAAACGTATACCGTAGTAATTACCCGGGCACTTCCAGCAAATGCCGACCTTGCAGCACTGGCCTTAAGCTCAGGAACACTTTCACCTGCATTTGTTGCATCAACACTCGGCTATACAGCGTCGCTGGGTACTGAAACAACATCCATCACGCTGAGCCCTACCCTTGCAGACGCAAGTGCAGCGGTCACTATTAACGGGCTTGCGGTTAGCAGCGGTTCAGCGTCTGGAGCTATCGCTCTGAATGTAGGAGCTAATACCATCACAACCGTGGTGACTGCTCAAGATGGAACGACGACAAAAACGTATACCCTTGTTATTACCCGGGCGCCTTCAGTGAACGCAGATCTTACAGGCCTCACGCTAAGCACCGGCATTCTGGATCCGGTATTTGACTCCGGAATACTCAGCTATACCAGCCACGTGGATAATACGATCAACTCGATTAGCGTTCGTCCGCTTGTCGGGGATGCTGGTGCTACCTCGAAAGTGAACGGTACTGCGGTTGCCAGCGGATCCGCATCAGGAGATATTCCACTCAGCACCGGCAATAACCTGATCAGCATAGCGGTAACATCCGGAGGCGGTACCACTTCCAAATCCTATAGCATAAAAGTAATTCGCCTCAGTGAAGGGCAGGTTCTTCCAAATCAGTCTGGCGAGGCCTCAGTCACTAACGCCGCATCACAGGTAGTAGCAACCTCGCCTACTCAGCCCGTGTCAATAACGGTCCCGCCGGGCACAACAGGCGCTCCATCCATTGCATACCTCGGACTGGTAGAGCAGGGTACGGGAACACTTCCTCAAACGGTGGTTAATTCATCATTCGCCCGGATGGCCATTCCAACTGCAACGAAGGTAAGTGCATCGAACCCGGCATGGACCGGAGTTATGTTTACCCCTACTATCAGCACTTATGACCTCCCGGTAACACCCGGACAAATAACTACTACGGGTTTAATCATCGAAGTAGGTAGTCCCGATTTTTCCCTGTCATTTGATAAAGCCGTCAGGCTACAGTTAATTGGGCAAGCCGGGATGCGAATCGCCCGGGTACACAACAATGTGTATTCAGAGATTTCCCTTACAGGGCCGGAAGACAGCCAGGCGGCAGGTGATGCATTACCTCAGGATGGCAGCTTTAAGATCAATGTGGGCAATGATATGGTGATATGGACCAAGGTTTTTTCTAAGTTCATTACCTTCAGTCAGGCCGCAGATTTGAATGTCGCTCTGGTAGAAGCCGACAAAGCCGCACTTACACCGGATGTGATCAAAGGCTCAAACGCCAATCTTTCCAGTATTACAGGTTCGCTGCTTTTACCTGCAAGCGGTCAGTTTGGGTCAGTAATTTCCTGGGCCTCATCAAACCCTGCCGTAGTTTCGGTCAATGGTCAAACAATTGTACGACCTGTATTCGGGTCGGGAAATATCAGCCTCACTCTCACAGCAACAATTAGCAAGGGACTGATCACCGGGAGCAAAACTTTCAACGTGACCGTTTCCCAGCTTCCCAACCAGGCTCCTACCCTGACAGCTATCGCTAATATGGCGATTTGCTCAACGACAGAACTTCAAACGATTACGCCGACGGGGATTACTGCCGGACCCGAGATCGGACAAACCACCAGCTTAAGTGCCCGCACCAGCAAGCCGGAGGTGTTCAGCGAACTGCTCATCGACAATGGTTTGCTAAAATACCGGCTTAATCCCGGCGTCACCGGGACAGCAGATATCACCCTTATGGTGAAGGATAATGGCGGGACGGCCAACGGAGGCATTGACTCCCTCAGCCGGACATTCACCTTAACAGTGAACGCCCTGCCCGCGAGTGCGATCAGCAGCGATTTAGGCAATCAGATCAGCAAGGGTCTTACCGCTGTACTTTCCGTAAGTCCGGTAATCGGATCCACTTACTCTTGGGCAAATGCCGCAGGTATTATCGCAGGTCAGAATTCTTCTTCACTGTCTGTGCGCCCCGCCTTAACCAGCACCTACACCTTAACCATAACCAATAGCACGGGATGCGTCGCAGTAGAAAATTACACGATAACGGTTATTGAAGACCTAAAGAGCCTGGACATCAATAATATTCTCACTCCTAACGGCGATGGAACCAACGATCTTCTGGTCATTAAAAACCTGGACATGTACCCTGGCAATCTGATTAAGATCTTTGACCGCGCGGGAAGGGAAATATTGAGCAAGACCAATTACCAGAATGATTGGGACGGAACTTACCAGGGTTCGCCTTTGGCAGAGGGTACCTATTACTACATCGTCGACTTCGGTCCCGGTAAAACCATATTGAAAGGTTACGTGAGCATTGTCAGATAACTATAACATGAAACAGATAAACATGAAATACCTCATATCCGCCTGTCTGACATGCATCTTACAGATGATGTTCTTCGCGGCCCACGCACAGGTAAATCCCATGGCGGCTCTCTACTTCCAGAATCAGTATCTGGGTAATCCCGCTATGGCGGGGACGAACGGACTGGACCTGAGCATGGGATTTCGCAAGCAATGGACTAGCTTGCCCGGTACCCCCTCTATGCAGTCGATCACAGCAGACTATGCCCTAACCAGCAGGGCGGGTCTCGGTGTGAAGGTATATAATGAAAGGTCCGGCTTATTCAAAAGTACACGAACGGTGGGTAGCTACGCCTACCACCTTCCTCTGAGCGCTACCGGTTCGACACTTTCATTTGGGCTGTCGATGGGATTTATGAATGACCGGATCAGCAATGAGGACATCAACGGTTCGGGCTATGACCCAAGCGTTGCCAACTATAACCAGCGGGATACTTATATAGATGGTGACTTTGGGATGGCCTATACCGATGGCAAACTCAACGTTCAGACGGCCCTTCCCAATATGAAAAGCGTATTCAAGAAAGACCTGGTACAGGGCTTTGTCGGCCAGCCTGCATTTTTTTCAGCGATCAGCTACAAGTTTGATGCAGGTGGCCCCACCGGAATCGGAATAGAACCTAAGGTGGTATACCGGGGCATTAATGGTCAGAATAATATTCTGGACGTCGGAGCTAACCTTACCTACGCTGAACGAGTGAGTCTTTTCGGGATGTACCATACTTCGCAAAGTGCGAGCTACGGACTTGGAATGACCTATCAGTCCATCAGTTTCAGTGGTATTTATACCACATCCACCGCTGCTCTGAGTCCTTACAATAATGGTAATTTCGAAATTGCCTTGAAGGCTCACATTTTTTAAATGGGTAAATTGAGAACCTTGGAAGTTTTAACGGGTTTTTAGGGATAGGATGCAGTTACCAAGACAGGCTTCCAAGCTTTCGTCGGGATGCAATTTTTGATCCAGATAGGCTTAAATGCAAAAAGCAACCCTCTCGGATTGCTTTTTTGTGCGCCCACCTGGGCTCGAACCTATTTCTGTATAATACTAGATATCAATAACTTACAAAGAACACCAGATAACGGGTATCTGGTTAGG
>CAZFQV010000235.1:0-4352 GCA_964521175.1 uncultured Sphingobacterium sp. | reverse complement strand
TTCGGGCATTTATATCATTCAGATCCTGCTCATAAGCACCACCACGCATCCCTTCACCCACAATATTCAAAAATGCCAATACCCGGGTTTGCGATCTGTCAATCACATTTTTCTTAAACAAATTAAATGACCTCCATCCTGAACCGCCGGCATCGACTAAAGTAGTCACTCCAGAACGGAAGGAGAAGGCATCGGGCCAAACTGCAGTAGTTCCGCCGCCGAGCCCTTTATCAATTTCTCCACCAGTAAACACGTGAGTATGTAGATCAATCAGCCCCGGCGTTACATACAATCCGCGGGCGTAAACTACCTGAACGCCTTTAGAAGCATCGATATCTTTTGCAAGGGCAGCGATCTTGCCATCATATACAGCAATGTCCATCACCTGATTGATATTGCTTTTCGGATCGATTATATGTCCGCCTTTAATTATTATATTATAGGATTTCCCCGGTGGCAAAGCCTGTTGCTGTCGGCTTTGCGCATGGACATCCGAAGCAAACATGACCATGCAGATCACTAATGCAGAAAGTATTTTTGTCATCAGAATTTCAGTCTTTGATGGTAATGAAACTACACTCACTTTTTCTTTCCTCCTGATAATTGGTGCATTGATCACGATATAGGAGGACAAATATTTGAGTTTATCTTGATGCCATTTTCTTACTCGCTCTGGCGTTCAGATCATACACCACATTCCCGCCTTTGACCGTTAACTCACACTCGAGTTTTTGCTTACCTTCCTGCCGGTTACCTGCGATATCGCGAAAGCCGAATTGACCATTCCGAACTCCAAGAACGGCTACATCCGCTTCAGAACCCACGGATAAGTTCCCTAGTTCTTCGCGTTTGATTACCTGCGCAGGGGCCCAGGTACTCCTGGCAATCACCCCCTGAATGTCCATTCCCATGGCAAGAAATATCGACAATACATTGAGTTGGTCTTTCATCGCACCGTTCATACTTCCGATATGAAGGTCAGTTCCCATGGTGTTAGGATAGAATCCGGCCTTAAGAGAGGGGATAGCCTGGTTGAAATTAAAGCTTCCCCCGCCAAAACCCACATCGAAGATAATTCCCTTTTTCTGAGCGGGCAGCGCAAACGGTCTGAGCTTCCTTGTCTTAAGATCGACAACAGGATCTCTCCTACTTAGTTCAGTATATACATGCGTATAAATATCACCGGGGCGAAGGTACTGGGTAAATAATTTTTCAATGGACAAAGGAGGGTGGGTATCGTCACCACCAAAGTCAACAATGATCGGCAGGTTAGCCAGTTTGCCGGCTTGAATTGCCCGTTCTACCGGAACCCAGCTTGCAGCCTGGAAATGTGCCAGCTTAAAGCCAACGATATAATCTTTGTTTTCAAGAGCAGTTTGTGCCGCCTTTTGGGCATCCATGTCATCGATATCCTGCTCATAAGGGTCGCCTCTCATTCCTTCACCAACAATGTTGAGGAACGATAATACGCGAGTACGGGAGTTGTCGATAATATTTCTTTTAAACGTATCAAAGGATTTCCATCCCGCGCCTCCGCAGTCTACTACGGTCGTTACTCCGGCGCGGAAAGTATAAGGATCGGGTGCAAGCGCACTCATTCCGTTGCTGTACGCATGATTCGGTTCAGTACCGGCAAATACGTGGGTATGAAGGTCGATAAGCCCGGGGGTTACATATAAGCCCGTTGCATCAACAATCTGAGTGGCGAGAGCGGCATCAATATTTTTAGCGACCGCAGCTATTTTGCCATCCCGGATCGCAACATCCATCAGCTCATTGATGTTATTTTTGGCGTCGATTACATGTCCGCCTTTGATCAACAAGCTGTAGGTATTTGATTGTGCCTGGACCAGACTTGCGGGCATAAGAAATCCATAAAGAATAAATATTAAAATTCTTTTCATATCAGAAAAATTAGAGTGAAAAAAGAATCAATCCCATTCGAGGGATCAATTCTTTTGGATAACTAATGGATGGGCTTAACTTACGGATGCTTTGGCAAGCTCTTCCTGAACGCGTTTAGCTACAATCTTATCTTCACCTGGCTTAAGCATAAACACAGTGAGATTGATTGTGTCTCCACCTCCCATCACTTCAACAGAAGGACTTCCGTTGCGTAGTCTTTGCATAATTTCTCGTGTCGTGGCCTTAACCTTGGACTGATCCCAGGAAATGCTGATCTTAGGAGTGTGATTGGCTACGGGTGGAACTGAGACTTCGGTTTTCACCCCGTCGACACTTTTAACCGCATTGGTAATAACCGCCACACGATCTTCCCACATTTTCCATTCAGCGTCATGATCCTGGTTGACGTACTTGTCTAACGCAGCATACATGCCCAGGATCTCTTCTTTGTTCACCTTCATGCCGCGGCCGATATTTCCGCCTCCCGGAGGGCCGTTTAAACGCGCAGCAGCAATTAATGGCTTTCTACCCAACAATAAACCAGCGCTTTGTGGACCTTTCAAGGCCTTTCCGCCGGAAATACAAACCAGGTCAAAACCCATATCGTTGTATTTCCACAGGTTTTCTACCGGCGGGATATCAGCAGCGATATCAATAATGGTTGGAATATTATGCTTCTTAGCTAGCGCTAACCATTCAGCATGCATTATTTTGCCATCTTCTTGCGCCGAATTCAGGAAATACATCAAAGCCGTTTTGCTGTTAACCGCTCTTTCGAGTTCCTGGGCGGTTTCAATCACCACAGGCTTAATGCCGGTATTTGTTAAAGCATGAATGTAACCATGATTATGACCCTTTTGAACAATCACCTCATTTTTTTCCAATCCTTCTACATCTGGAAGCATGGCAATTTTTTTGCGATCTGTGCCGGTTAATACACCCGCAGTACCCAAAACCAGGGCCGACCAGCAACCGGCAGTAACCATCGCAGCTTCAGAATGGGCAAGCTCGGCTATTTTCTCTCCTACCTTATCCTGCACTTCATCATACATCACGAAATGCTTGGATGATTCGCCAATAGCTTCCACAACTTCATCATGCATCAGGGATGCGGTCATTGTAGTATAGGTTCCTGCAGCGTTGATAAATGTTCGCAAGCCCAGTTCTTTAATCAAATCACGTTTGGCTTTTTTTACCGGAGCCGCTACCGCTGCCTGAAAAGGTACACCTGTTCCATTGGCCGCACCTGCAAGTGGAGCTACGGAAAGGTATTTAATAAGATCTCTACGTTTCATTTTATTGGTTATTTAAAAACAGTTAAAAAAATCTGAAAGCATCAAGAGGAGACATGGCCTCCCCTTGATGTTTTATGCAGTTAATTTAATAAGAATGAATTGGAACTTCACAATTATTTCATTTTATAACATATGCGTTACTATTTCGTATTGCTTTGGCCGGTTTTCGGACCAACATCCCACCACATTCTACCTTGCAGGAGGTCTTCAGTCTCTTCAGTAAACCCTTGGCGTGAAATGGCTTCGAAGTAGTTATCAGGGTTTACGTTACGCTCTGAAGTTGGTATGGAGAACCTCCGCCACATTTTACCTGCAGTTACGTTACCTGGATAAGAAACTTTATTTCCACTTTGGTCAGTCCAGTTCGCATAGTTGAACACAGGGTATTTGGTGCGGCGCCAGTTAGACCATACTTCATAATCATCGCCCAGCATAGATATCCATTTCTGAGTAGAAATCTGCTCCAGCTTCTGTTCGAAAGTACCGCCGGTAAGGAATGGGTTGGCAGCAAGATACGCATTTACGCTCGCAACAGGGATATTTCCTGAATGGGGAGCAACAGTAGGCCATAAAGCCCATTGAGCCATGGCCTGACGTACCGCATTGTTATAAGCGGCTTCTGCGGTAGTACCCACGTTCCATCCGCGGATAGCTCCTTCAGCAAGCAATAAATATGCTTCAGCCGGCCCCATAGTAATAATAGGTGCGCCACGATCGATATAAAGCAATGAAGGCTCAGAGTAAGTATCAAAGTCTGAAGGCTTGGTATTGATGCTTCCACTGATCATTCCTCTTTGAGCGGCAGGATTGTTGTTGGCGGTATAACCACCGGTACCGTTGGGTACCCATACCACTGAAATAACCGGAAGACGCGGATCGTTAGTACTCTTCAGATAATCGATAAACTTAGCGGTCCATTTACCACCTTCCACGTTGTCTCCTCCAGGGCTGGTAAAGTCACCATTAATGTAAGTAGTGACGCTAGGATTAAACATACCCGTGTTATTAGCATACTTCAGGTAGGCAATGTCAGAAAAATCCTTCATTACTCCGCCCGCTGCTGCTTTTTCTACCCAGGTTTTTGCGGTAGCAGGCTCTACATCAGACAGACGCATGCCCAAACGCATCATCAGGGTATAACCAAACTTTTTC
>CAZFQV010000234.1:0-4384 GCA_964521175.1 uncultured Sphingobacterium sp. | reverse complement strand
TCAGTTTCATGCGCGTGCCGAAAGAGACCAGGCGATCGTGGTATACCCTGAAGCAACCTCTAAGCATTGGAACGACAAACTTGGAGGTAGCTTTCCAGCAACAGATACCATTAACGACGTGGGTTATATCAGCCACCTGATTGACATGTTCATCGAAAACTATAAAGGTGATCCTCGCCGGATCTATATTTCGGGAAGTTCGAACGGTGGGATGATGACCTATCGGCTTAGCGTGGACATCCCCGAAAAAATAGCGGCTATTGCCCCATTTATTTCTACAATCAGTCCTTCAGTAGCTCAACAGTTTCCGCATGCCAGGCCCATTCCTATTATAATTACCAGCGGCACTGCCGATAGCGTGATCCGCTGGGATGGAGGGCCGGTGAGAGTAACCCGCACGCCACAATTACTATCTGCAAATAAAAATGTAGAATATTGGATTAGCCGTAACCGAACCAAAAGAATACCAGAAATCAGCACACTTCCTGATGTCGAACCCGGAGATAATTCAACGGTGGAGATTCAAAGATACAAAGGCAAATATGATGTTGTACTTTACAAGATTATCGGAGGCGCACACCAACACCCCACACTTCGTGAAGCCGGAAAGCCTCTGGTTGCCGGAAAGAATATGGATTATAATTCATTTGAAACAGTGTGGGACTTTATGATGAAATATAAAAGATAAATTCTGGTCGCAAAACTCTTGCTTTTGTTTGCTATGATTTTGTGCATTCCCCTATAAAATCCCCCCTTTTACCGAGTACTTACCGCCATCGGCCTAACAGCTGTTTGGCGGCTTTGCTATACGCACTACTTTTGGTCAACAAACAAATCGAGATTAAAAAACAAATATTAAACCTAAAAATTATGAAAACTTTAAAAACATTGGCAGTCGCTTTATTCATGGTCGTATCATTCTCAGCTTTTGCTGCCAAACAACCCCAAAGTAAAAGATCAGATATGACTCAGGTAGTAAAAACCTACGTGGATGCTGTTAGCTTAGGAAAAGTAGACGACCTGCCGGAAATACTCGATCAAGATTTCCGCTTTACAACTACTCGCAACGCGAAGATTATCAATCATAACAGGACTGAGATAATAAAAGTGCTGAAAGCGAGCAAAAATGTAGAGCAGAACTGCACAACAGAGTATACTGTCATTCAAGCTACTCCTACCCAAGGCCTTGTCAAGCTGACGATGAAATATCAAGACTTTTCAAAAATCCAATACCTAAACCTCACAAATACAGGCCAGGGATGGAAGATAACAGCAGTATCAACCTCATTCATCTGATAATCATTTATAAGTTTCGTCAAGCCCGCTCACGCGGGCTTTCTTTGTTTAAATATTGTTGAATGCCCGTTCCATCTGCGGTTGGCCTGGCCAAAACCGAAATATCACATTCCATACCTCCCACCCTTTCCGCATTGCAGTGTTTCCGACTTGATTGCTGATTCCATAAAATCGTCGCTTATCCGGGACAGCGGTGATAACACCTTCGTTCTCCCCTTGCCAGGACACGGGGCCTCCTCACTAAATCTACAAAACCTCATTACACCAGAGATGCACTAAGCAAATATGAGGAGGTCCCGGAGCATGTCCGGGAAGACCTTGAACTGTGCTCGGTGTTATGAGCAGACCGCGCACTCGCTGTTGCTCTACCTCCGAGTTGATCACAAGATCTAAAGACCGATCTTTCGGTGGTGCGGTGACTAATCACTAGAAACGCCCTTCACACCGTCCTTGGGCGTATTTTTTACTCAAATATCTTTGAAAATAAAACTCCAGAATTGTCATAGAAATGTCTTATTTAAAACTAGTCTAAACAAGGATAAACCAAACCAGGGTTTATTTCTAGTTTTGCACAATCAATAATTAATCTAAATAAAAATAATGAATAAACTTATATTTTCCGTTAGTGTGTCCCTTTTGTTTATACTACTCCTTCCCTTCTCTGGTTTTTCACAAGCTCCTGCCGGCACGTTGCGCGGCACGGTTAAAACATCGGATGGTGCTCCGGCTTCCTTCGTCAATGTAATCCTGAAAGGATACAGAAGTACCGTAGTTAGTGAAGACGGCACTTACATTATTCGCGGCCTGCATCCTGGATCTTACACACTCATCGCCAGTTTGATCGGACTCGAAACGCAGGTTCGTCAGATAGATATCGTGGCTGATGAAACCACTATCATCGATCTCGTCCTCAAAGAGAACCAACAACAGTTAGAGGAAGTGGTAGTGAATGGCGACATCAATAAATTCGCACAAACTGAGAGTGAGTATGTTTCTAAGATGCCATTAAAGGCTATTGAAAACCCCCAAGTTTACAGTGTCGTTACCAAGGAAATTTTAAGAGAACAGATGATTTTCAATGTCGACGACGCAATACGCACCACGCCGGGCATTCAAAAAATGTGGGAGGCTACAGGCCGCGGTGGTGATGGCGGCAGCTATTATAACTCACGCGGCTTTATCATCCAAAATGCCTTGAGGAACGGTATTGCCGGAATGGTAACCAACACCATTGATGCGGCAAATCTGGAAAAATTAGAAGTAATCAAAGGTCCTTCAGCAACACTTTTTGGAAGCTCCCTTAGTACTTATGGCGGGCTTATGAACCGCATCACAAAAAAACCTTATGAAAGATTCGGTGGAGAAGTGGCCCTTTCCGGAGGCAGCAATAATTTTCATCGGATTAGCGCGGACATCAACGCTCCTTTGAGCAAAGACAATACCCTGCTATTCCGCCTAAATACCGCATATAATTATGAAAGCAGCTTCCAGGACAATGGATTCGGCCAGAACCTGGCCTTTAGTCCTTCTTTGTCCTATAAGTTTAACGACAGGCTCTCCTTAAGTCTTGATGCTGAAATTTCTCGGGGCAGAAACATTGGTAAGTCTATCCTTTTCTTCTATTTCCCAACCTCCAGCCTCGGCGCATCACGTGCTGAAGATTTAAATATAGATTACAGGAAGTCTTACATGGGCGATGACCTGATTCAAAAATCGCGGAGCACAAACTTATTTGCCCGTTTAGATTATGAACTATCGTCAGCATTTACATCTTCAACCAATATCACAAGCAGTCATAGCTATTCTAATGGGTTTGGGCCTTATTTCTATTTGATACCGGATGATGTATATACCGGTGATCCGACCAAGGCCGGACAGGCGAATTATCTTGCGCGTGCGGATCAGTCGACCGATAATTCCGCCAACGATATCTTTGAGATCCAGCAAAACTTCAACGGTGACTTTAGAATAGGGACTCTCAGGAATCGAATGGTCGTGGGACTGGATTATTTCAGGGTGAACGCCAATCAGAATTTCTTTGGAAGCAGTTATGACATTGTTAATCTTGCGGCTACCGATTTCAGTGGGTTTAATCAAAAAAATATGGATAAGCTGTACGCAAGTAAGGCACCAGACTTTACCTATCCGATCGTCAGTATCACAAATACTTACAGCGCATTTGTATCGGATGTATTAAACCTCACTGACCGTCTGAGTGTACTTGCAGCACTGCGCGTAGATCATTTTACAAGCAATGGGGGAAAATACGGCGGAGCGGTAATGGCTTACGACCAAACCACCTTCTCACCTAAGTTTGGATTGGTCTTTCAACCAGTGAAAGACGTGCTCTCTATTTTCGCAAACTATCAAAATGCGTTTGCTAATAAAGGAGTGTACACTGCCTTTAATGCGGCAGATCCAGCTACTCCTATCGTTCAAAATGCAAAGCCGGAGCAGGCTAATCAGTTTGAGACCGGACTAAAAATCGATGCAGTTCAGGGTAAAATAAGCGGCACTCTGAGCTATTACAATATTCAGGTATCTGACATTTTACGTTCAGACAGCAGAGCGCCTGCTGTAGCGCAGATACAAGACGGTACTCAGCGAAGCGAAGGCTTTGAACTCGAATTAATCACTAACCCTTTCCCTGGAATGAACATCTTAGCAGGCTTTAGCTATAATGACTCTAAATATATCAAAGCGGATGCTGACGTAATTGGAAGACGCCCTGGCACAGCCTCATCGCCCTACCTGGCCAATCTATGGTTAAGCTACCGGTTACCGCTTGCCAACCTCCGTGGATTAGGTATAGGATTTGGCGGGAATTACGCCAGTGAAAACATCATCACCAACAGCGTATCATACGGCGTTTTCACCCTTCCTTCTTATACAGTACTTGGTGCAACCGTGTTTTACGACAAACCGAAATACCGTATCGGCTTTAAAGCCGACAATTTAGGGAACGAGAAATATTGGATCGGGTATACCACTATGAATCCCCAAAAGCTCAGGAGCTTCAGCGGTAGCATTGCAGTTAAATTTTAAGTCAACGAGCCAAAGCTCAGACAGAGGCTGTCTCATTAATCAT
>CAZFQV010000233.1:0-4436 GCA_964521175.1 uncultured Sphingobacterium sp. | reverse complement strand
TTTATGAGCTCGAAGGTGTAGACCAGGACGGATGGCCGCACTGGAAGCTGGTCAGGCCAATTCCGCCCTATACTTTATTAGAACAGGAAATGATCATGAAGTCGCTCATGGTCACTTATTTTGAAAATCTTTAATAAGGCCTGGGTTTGAAAATCATTTCTTATAACGTAAACGGAATCCGTTCAGCATTAAGCAAAAACTGGCTGAATTGGCTTCAGGCTGCTGACCCGGACATTGTCTGTTTGCAGGAGATCAAGGCCACCCCCGATCAGCTCGTAGACCTGCTGCTTTTAGAGCAAATGGGCTATGAGCATTATTGGAACCCTGCCGAAAAAAAAGGATACAGTGGAACCGCAATATTTACAAAGCACTCACCAAAGCACGTTGAATATGGCTGTGGAATATCACAATACGACAGGGAAGGACGGGTAATCCGGGCTGATTTTGAAAATTTTTCTGTAATGAGCACTTACTTTCCATCAGGATCAAGCGGTGATGAACGTCAGCGGTTTAAATATCAGTTTCTGGATGATTTCAGAGACTATGCAAGTGAACTTATTCTCAGATATCCCAGGTTGGTCATTTCCGGCGACTATAATATATGTCACAAGCCCATAGACATCCACAACCCTAAATCCAACGCCAACTCGTCGGGCTTCCTTCCTGCAGAACGCGAATGGATGGATAACTTTATCAATTCAGGCTTTATCGATTCCTTCCGTCATTTAAATACTGAACCTCATCAATACACCTGGTGGAGCTTCAGAGCAAATGCGAGAGCTAAAAATCTGGGCTGGCGGATCGATTACAATATGGCAAGTGAAGCACTGAGAGACCATATAAGACGGGCCGCGATACTTTCTGAAGCAAGACATTCAGACCACTGCCCGGTATTGCTTGATCTGGAAATTAAACCTTAAAATTCCAGGTTTTATATGGCGTGATGCAGGCATCTAAAGGAATATCAAATTCGTTCACATCATCAATCGTGTCAACCGGCTCAAAGAAAGAAAGTCCGATTTTCTTTACATCCGGTTTGCAGCGACTTAAAAAGCGATCATAAAATCCTTTGCCATACCCCACCCGGTTGCCCTTTAAATCAAATGCCAATAAAGGAATAAAAATCAGGTCTATCTCCTCAGGCGGTATGAGCTTCCCATATAGAGGTTCAGGAATCTCATAACTGCTTCTACGCAGAACAGTATGCTGGTGATCATAAAGTATATTAAGGATTTCCATTTTATTTAAATCGGTTCTCGGTATGACAATCTTGGTCATCGGGTGTTCCTGCTTTAAATAATCAAGGATCGAAAAAGTATCAATTTCGTTGTGCTTATTAATCGGCATAAACACATGTACTATATGGTAATCAGGCCAAGAGAGCTGCTTAACCTGGGTCATAATCCCCTCCATTAGCGCCCAGTATGCTGATCGGGAAATGTCGCGTCGGAGACCTAAAAATAGCTTGCGGATTTCAGCCTTTTTCACCGTACTAATATATAAACTTCTAAGAGACTATATAAAAAAACGGCCTCTCCACCCCCGGAAAGACCGTCTAATCAACCTAAACCTAAAACTAAATCTTCAATTATTTTACTCTTTCAATATAATCGCCTGTACGGGTATCTACTTTTACCTTATCCCCTTGGTTAATGAACAAAGGAACCCTGATCTCTATACCGGTTTCTACCGTGGCGCTTTTCAGTGCGTTTGTGGAAGTATCTCCTTTCACTGCAGGCTCCGTATAGGTAATTTCCAGCTCCACCGAAGTTGGCGCCTGCGCCATGATGGGCTCCTCACTTTCAAAAGACACAATTACATTCATTCCTTCTTTTACAAATCTTGCAGAAGAACCAAAAAGTGATTTAGGAATGTTGAACTGTTCAAATGTATTATTGTCCATTACCACTAAGTAATCACCTTCAGGATAGAGGTATTGATAATCAGTGGTTTCTACGCGACAGATTTCCACCTGCTCGTCAGTACCTAAGCGGGCTTCGACAATTTTGCCGCTACGGATATTTCTTAATTTCCCAATATAAAAAGCGCCTCCTTTTCCAGGTGTACGATGGACGATCTCCTCAACTGTAACTAATTCCCCATTGAAACGCAGGATATTTCCGGATTTTATTTCAGACGCTTTTGCCATGCTATTTTTTTGGATGCTTTTCAGCCGCAAAGGTCTTAAAAAATTGTCAATATTCAAAGAGTAATTTAGCCCTTGCTAAAATGTTGTGAAGCAGAGCTATCCGTGAACAACACCTGAGGTAAAGATCACTTTTTATTTGAGGATGGCTTATAGTCGGAGAGCCGCAAAAAATGATTGCAAAACTCATATTCGTGTTTCTGATTAGAGCATACGATTACCAGCCTTTCTGCAGAAAATTGTCCCAAAAGAGAGAGATACCATTCTACACCCTGAAAATCAAGATTCGATGTGGGCTCGTCTAACAAGAGGATCCTGGTATCAGAACAAAATGCCAAAGCCAGTTTAACGCGCTGCTTCATCCCCGAAGAAAAGTGTTTAATAGCGCGCTGTGCAATAGCTTCCATGCCCAGCAGAGCGAGTACCGATTCGCAGTTATGGCCCTTACGATAGGATTTGAACTGGAAATGAAAATTCAGGTGTTCCAACAGGCTGAACTCCTCGATCAGCTCCATGTAAGGGGCGGCAAGACTTAATTCTTTAAATACTTCATCAATATCAGCAGACTGTCCTCGCTTAGAATAGCTCACTTTCCCTTCAGAACTGCTTAAACTCCCCGAAATAACCTGTAAAAGCGTAGATTTTCCGCTCCCATTCGCTCCCAGAACTGCATAGGCATTCCCGGACTCAAAGGTGTAATCAAGATTTCTAAAGATCCATTCACGATTAAAGCGACGACCGATTTTTTCAAGGACTATCTTCATTGCTTTCTGCTAAACAGCGCATAAATAGCAAGACTGCGTTTAAACACTCCCAAAACCTTTCATTACTCCACGATTAGAGTTACGGATAAAATCGATAATCTCGTCTCGTATCTCGGTAGGCTCCCGCTCTGTCTCAATTATATCCAAAGCGCGGCTGATATTGTATTTTTTTAGGAAAATGGTCCTATAGATCCCTTGTATCTCATTAATCTGTTCAGAAGAAAACCCTCTGCGCCGTAAACCAACAGAGTTAATTCCTACGTACGAAAGCGGCTCTCTACCTGCTTTGGTATACGGTGGAACATCTTTTCTAACAAGCGATCCTCCGGAAATAATAGAATGTGCACCGATAGAAACGAATTGATGAACCGCCGAAGCGCCCCCAATAAACGCAAAATCCTGAACTTCAATATGTCCTGCGAGCTGCACAGAATTTGCGATGATCACATTATTCCCTATCACACAGTCGTGCGCAATATGCACGTAAGCCATCAAAAGGCAGTTTGAGCCAATAGTCGTGGTGTTCTTATCCAGGGCCGTGCCGCGATTGAGGGTCACGCATTCGCGGATGATCGTATTATCGCCAACCGTGACGGTAGAGGCCTCTCCCTTATATTTCATATCCTGAGGAGGTGCCGAAATAACTGCGCCTGGAAAGATCCGGCAGTTAGAGCCGATCCTCGCTCCGTCCATGATCGTAACATTGGAGCCGATCCAGGACCCCTCACCAATAACTACGTCTTTATAGATGGTAACAAATGGATCGATTACCACGTTCTCGGCAATCTTTGCCTGTGGGTGAATATATGCTAAGGGTTGAATCATACGCTTGGCTCGCTGTCTTTAACTCTGATAATCTGTGCCATCATTTCGGCTTCTACGACTACTTTCTCTCCCACCATTCCCACACCGCGCATCTGACAGATCCCCCTTCTGATAGGTTCCATCAAATCGCATCTGAAAATAATGGTATCCCCTGGGATCACTTGAGCCCGAAAACGGACCTTGTCAATCTTCAGAAAATAGGTGAGGTAATTTTGAGGGTCAGGTACAGTGCTAAGCACAAGTATCCCACCCGTCTGAGCCATAGCTTCAATCTGGATAACCCCAGGCAAAACAGGCGCCCCAGGAAAGTGACCCTTGAAGAATTCCTCGTTCATCGTCACATTCTTTACCCCTACCACATGCGTTTTTGACAGCTCCAGGATCTTGTCGATAAACAAAAAGGGCTGCCTATGCGGTAAAATATTCATGATCTGAACTACATCATAAAGAGGAGTCGCATTGGGGTCGTATAACTGAACGTGTTTTTTGCTCTTTTCCTTTTTAATTTGGGCCTTAATCTTTTTTGCAAAAGCAATATTAGCTGCATGACCTGGTCGGGCAGCCATAATATGGCCTTTGAGAGGGACGCCAACCAGCGCTAGATCACCTATCATGTCAAGCAGTTTATGACGGGCGGGTTCATTCTGATGACGAAGCTCGATATTATTTAATATACCTTCCCTGGCAACATCAATATCATC
>CAZFQV010000232.1:0-4513 GCA_964521175.1 uncultured Sphingobacterium sp. | reverse complement strand
ATAATCCGTTTATTCTGCTGTACAGTGATCAGTCCTCCTCTGTATCTACCCATCCGGAAAATTGGGAACTCCCGAATAATTTTCAATTCCTGGTGCGTAACGTCCCTTTTGATCAATAAGTAACGCGCTCTATCTGCCCTTGCATTACGGAGTATCCGCGAATATTGCCTGGCAGATTTATCACCGAAAAATGTCGACATCCGGGCAGCGAGGGAGTCTACCTTTTCATAAAAAATTTCATCCTTTTCAATCCCCCCGGCCAACATATCCATTCGAACCTCGTACTGGGGTACTGAAGTCGCCAGCAGGCTCCCATCTACCGAATAGATATTGCCTCGTGCTGCCTCCACATTTACAAAGCGGGTAGAAAGGCTATCGGCCATAGACCGCCATTTATCGCCCTCCGCGTATTGAACATGGAATAATTTAAACAATACCGCAAACGCCAAAAGTACAATGAGCCCGAAGGCTATGTACACACGTAATAATATGTCGGTACGTATATTCAATGGTTGTTTTTTTATATAATCAGTTTAGTTAAACTCATCCTTGCCAATTAAAATCTTTTTAGGCGGCACCACGGATTCTTTCAATCCAAGGGTATCCACTGCTTCCGCCACCACTGTTTGTGTGCTTTTCAGCATTAAATCTGCCTTAAGAGTCTTAAAATCCCAGCTTAACTCCTTCACTTCTTTGCTTAGTTTATCGATATCACGGATATTGTGCTCAGCAAAATGCCGGTTCCCGATATATACCATAGCCAAAAAGGCCAGGAATATGATAAATGGTAACATATCCGTAGCCGATTCTTTGGAGATAACCCCTTCAGAGAACATCTGGGTAAAGAAGTTTCGGGGAAGCTCAGCCTTTTCCTTAGCATAGGGCCGCGCTCCCCTTTCCACTTCATCCTCAGTTGTATCTTCTTTAAATTGGTTATCCATATTTAATAATTAGCAGCTTAGATCTTCTCTGCAATTCTTAGTTTTGCACTCCTGGCCCGGTTATTCTGAACGATCTCCCCATCCGAAGCAACTATGGCCTTGCGTGTTAAAACCTTAAAAGGCTTAATCTCATTGCCAAAAAAATCTTTATCTACTTCACCATAGAACTTACCCTTGGCCATGAAATTCTTTACCAGCCGATCCTCCAATGAGTGATATGACATAACCACCAATCGCCCTCCGCTTTTCAACACATCAACCGACTGTTCTAAAAACTCCCTCAAAGCCTCCAACTCCTGATTAACTTCTATTCGCAATGCCTGAAAGACCTGGGCCAGATATTTATTCTCCTTACCTCTTGGAATAAGTGAAGAAATAGCCTCCTTGAGATCTGACACCAGATTAATAGGTTTATTTAGACGGGCAGTCACCAGCGTACGCGCGAGAGTTTTCGCATTTTTTAATTCTCCATATATTCCAAATATCCGGTGCAATTGCTCTTCACTGTAAGTGTTGACCACTTCCTTCGCCATAAGAGCACCAGCCCGATCCATTCGCATGTCCAATTCGGCGTCAAAACGAATAGAGAACCCCCGTTCTGGCTGATCAAACTGGTGCGATGAAACACCGAGATCAGCCAGAATGCCGTCAGCAGAAATGGCGCCCTGCAAACGGCAGTTATTTTTCAAATAGCGGAAGTTCTGATCAATAAAGGTTAATCGATCATCATTGGGTAAATTCTTCTGTGCATCAGCATCCTGATCAAATGCAAGTAAACGGCCGGAAGGCCCCAGGTATTTTAATATCTCGAGCGAATGCCCGCCGCCACCAAAAGTCACATCAACATATATTCCATCAGCCTTGATATCCAGGCCTTCGATACATTCGCGGAGCATAACGGGTCTATGATAATCCACCATCATCCCTCCTTCCTGTATTTCCCATTACCTCTTCGGCAAGTTTGGCAAAGTTTTCAGGCTCGTTATCAAGCTGAGAGTCATAAGCGTCTCTTGCCCAAACCTCTATTTTATTTAATTGGCACGATAAAACCACCTCTGTAGAAATACCTGCATATTCCATCAACGCTTTCGGAAAAAGGATACGGTTTGCCGAATCAAGAGATAATTCGGATGCCCCACGGGTGAAATACCGAATAAAGTCCCGACTCTTCTTTTCATAAGAATTGAGCTTGCTTAACTCTCCGGTAATACCGTCCCACTCTTTTTTGGTATAGATTACCAGATGCTTTTCAAAGCCCCGATTGATTACAAGCCCCTCACGCTCAGCTTCGGGAAGCTGCTTCTTCAGGCTGGATGGTATCATCATCCTGCCTTTAGCATCAAGCTTACAATCAAATTCTCCTAAAAAATGGGGCATCGCTATATATCACTCTATTATTCAAGAGTAAAAGTAAATAACTTACCACTTTTTACCACTATTTCCCATAAAAAAGTTTTCCACAGTTTCAAAGCTTGAAAAATATTTAAAAAATCCTGCCGGATATCTGCAGGAATAGTCTTTAGCTATTCAAATTCCAAGATGAAGAGTAATAAAAAGAATACTTGCTGCTATTCTCCTTAAAGCCTATATTTACGAGAAAGATCCGTAGATTTATTCACACCTATACGTCCTGATAAGGCTAACAACAGGATAGCAGAATAAGCCGAAACGAATAATACTCAAGAATCCCCTTTCTAAATCATAGCCGACAACAAATCGGCATGCTCCGGGGAAAAGTTGATCAGAGAATAAGCGAGTTTGCTCATTTAACTGAATAAATTGACATAAAGATTTCGAATAATAGATATTCATTAGTCAAAACTCAATCGTTTATGGAACAACAATCAATTTTACAATTCTTCTCACTGTTAACAGGAATCGCCCTTATAGTATTTATCTATATTTATTTATCCTCAAAAAACACCAAACAATCCGCACCAGGGATGTCAAATCCCTTAAAAAAGCGATTCTGGTTTTTACTCATCCTGTTCGTAATATTGGCGATTTTCGCCTCTGTAACTATTCCTAAATCGCCTTACTATGTTTTTGCCGATGAGACTCCGTCAAAAGTCGTGCATGTAGTGTCCATGCAATTTGCATTCTACATGTCGGAAAACGCCATTGATCCGAAAAGTCCCTCAGGAGAGGACATCGTTTTACCCGCCAATCAGGTAATTGAGTTCAGAGTGACCAGCGGTGATGTCAATCACGGTTTCGCCATTTACAATGACGCGAACAGGCTAATTACGCAAGTTCAGGCAATGCCAGGTTATGTAAATCGCCTCCGTTATAAGTTTAATAAGTCTGGTCAGTATAATATTCTTTGTCTGGAGTATTGTGGGATGGCGCATCAGGTGATGAGATCGTCGTTTACTGTCCAATAAAGAATCGTCAATTATAAGCACTATGGAATCAATAAAATCAAAAAGAATTACCGCTCTATGGATTATAATCGTACTGGTCTTGTTTATTGTGAGTATCGTCTTGGGCATACTCATGCGACTTAACCAGGGCGGAGTTACAAATAGTTCGCCAGTTACTTTTTATGCTAATATGACCACTCATGGATTAACCATGATTGGAATCTGGTTTGTGGCGGGTATGGCAGCCGTTGATTACTTAATGAGTCGCTATGTAAAAACGAGTCATACTGCGAATATTATTGCGCTGATATTAACTGTTACAGGAGTATTATTACTCTGGCTTGCTACTTTTATAGGAAAATTTCACGCAGCCTGGACCTTTCTCTATCCGCTCCCTCTCACTGAGGTTTATTGGGCGGCCTGGGTAACACCTACGTTTCTGGTCTCTTTAAGTATTCTGGGTTCGGGGTGGCTTATTTGGAGTCTGAGTCTGATGACTCAGATATTAAAAAAATACTCAATTGCCGAAGCATTCGGTTGGCAGCATTTCAGTAAAAATCCCCAGGTCGAAACACCTCCTTTTATACTAATTAGCATGGTTACGCTTATTGGTATCATCACCTGCCTGATCGCAGCGGTAGTTTTAATCATCCTCTATTTTCTGGAGTATTTTTCTAAGGGCGCTTTTGTCAACGACGCACTTTTAATGAAAAACCTCACCTACTTCTTTGGGCATACTATTGCAAACGAAATGCTTTATCTCGGCCTGGCCATTATCTATGAACTATTCGGTGAAGTGAGCGGCAGGCCTAAATGGAAAACAACCTGGTATGTGGCCCTGGCCTGGAACTGTACCCTGGTCTTTATTCTAACTGCTTTTTTTCATCATTTATACATGGATTTCGTTCAACCTAAGGCCTTCCAGATTGCAGGGCAGCTGGCATCCTATATGGCAAGTTTACCGGCCGCAGGTGTAACGATATTTAGTGTTTTTATTGCCGTGTACCGAACTAAAATAAAATGGTCTCTCACCAATCTATTGTTCTTCGTCGGTGTTGCCGGCTGGGTAATTGGCGGTCTAGCCGCTGTAATTGATGCTACTATTACAAATAATGTTATTCTCCATAACACCTTGTGGGTACCGGCACACTTTCACACCTATAATGCTATGGGTAATGTCTTGTTCAGTATCGCTTTTTTTTATTGGTT
>CAZFQV010000231.1:2793-4515 GCA_964521175.1 uncultured Sphingobacterium sp. | reverse complement strand
GGGTTCAAGAACTTCAATACCGGTTATTCCGGTGCACTGAATATGAACCCGCTGGTGGTGAATACATCGATTGAAAAAAATTTCCTCAGGGATAGATCTGCTACACTCAGGCTGCAGGCCTTTGACCTGTTTGATCAGGCGAATAATATCAACAGGTATATGACCGATAATGGGTTCGCAGATATCGGGACAAATCGTTTAACCCGATATTTCATGCTTACGCTCACCATGCGGGTGAACAGGATGCCGGTGCCTGCAAAATCCGGCAGTAGTCCGGGTAAAAGCTAAGTCATCGCTGAGCGAATCGCAAGCGACTTTGGAAACCTCTCTTTCGTAAATTGCTGGTAGCTACGCCTAATGCATTATTCCAAATTGGGTATTCAGGTTAATCAATGACACTTTATCCAGAACAAAGCCGGCGAATATTTTGTTAGCCATTAAAACCCACTGCTATGAGGGCAATTTGGACAGGAGCTATAGGCTTCGGACTGGTGAACATTCCGATAAAAATATATAGTGCGACGCATAATAACCGGCCTGACTTTGATTTATTGGACAGGAAATCACTGGAAAGAGTACGGTATAAGCGGGTTAATGAAAGTACGGGTAAAGAGGTCGACTGGGATAATATTGTCAAGGGACATTTCCTTAAGGACAGGTATATTATTCTTGAAGACGCCGACTTCGAAGAGGCAAGTCCTGAAAAAACAAAATTGATCAACCTCCAGTCTTTCGTCAATGAATCGGATATTGATAGTATCTATTTTGAATCACCCTATTATCTTAATCCCCGGAAGGGAGGTGAAAAAGCTTACTCTTTGCTACTAAAAGCATTGGAGAAGACAAAAAGGGCAGCCCTGTCTACTTTTGTAATGCGCAACACAGAAAGTCTTGCCGTTATCCGCCCCTATCGTGGGCTGCTGCTTCTTAATAAACTTCGGTTTTATGAAGAGCTGCGCCCAGCAGAGGATGTCAAAATACCTTTGTCGAAGATTTCTAAAGCCGAAATGGATATGGCTACCCAGCTTATCAAGAGGCATAGCAGCGATTTTAATATCGAAGATTTTCAGGATGAATATAGTAAAGAACTGTTGAAACTTATCCGGGCAAAGGCGAAGGGAAAGCATCCTGCCGTCAGGAAGCTAAAGGTATCAAAAATCGAATCGAAGGACTTATTAGAGCAATTAAAAGCGAGTCTGGCATAGAATAAGCTATGTAGCTGTTGGCCCGGTTAACGGGTCATCAAGCCTCGCTAAGTGAGTTTTGACGTGTACCGCCGAGTTGATTACTCTCTGTTTAAATGCTAAGAAACATAACCCTATGGCACTAACGGAATATGAAAAGAAAAGGAAATTCGATGACACTCCAGAGCCTGTTGGAGGAGATTCTTCCGACCAGCAATTGCGATTTGTCGTTCAGAAGCACCAGGCTTCTCATTTACATTATGATTTCAGGCTGGAAATGCGCGGCGCACTGAAAAGCTGGGCAGTTCCTAAAGGCCCTTCGCTAAATCCGGAAGATAAACGTCTGGCCATGGAGGTGGAAGACCATCCCTATGATTATAAAGATTTTGAAGGAATTATACCTGAAGGGAATTACGGAGCCGGAACGGTAATCGTCTGGGACGAGGGAACCTATGAACCGCTGGAGGTAAAAGGCGACAAAAAGACCATGGAAAAGGACTTGTTGAAGCAATGGAAAGGAGGCTCTTTGAAATTTGCT
>CAZFQV010000231.1:0-2693 GCA_964521175.1 uncultured Sphingobacterium sp. | reverse complement strand
GACCATGGAAAAGGACTTGTTGAAGCAATGGAAAGGAGGCTCTTTGAAATTTGCTCTACACGGCAAAAAACTTAAGGGTGAATTTGCTCTTGTCAGAATGAAGGGTAAAGAAGACAACGCGTGGCTATTAATTAAGCACAAGGATAAGTATGCTGCGGAGGAAGACGTTACCCTGAGGGAAAGATCAGTGGTGTCTCGAAAGACTCTGGAACAGGTGGCAAAAGCAGCCGGGGTAAGCGTGGCTAAGAAAACTAAAGATTCCGCGCCAGCAAAAACAAAGGGAACCCGAAGCCCTGAAATGAAGACAGTGAAAGAAAAGGTTGAGAAGCAGATTGATCCCGGTTCGGACAAGCCCTCTAAGTCCAAATCAGATTTACGGGATCTCCTGAAAAAAGCTCGAAAATCACCGTTCCCGAAATCGCTGACACCTATGTTGGCAACACTTGTAGACGAGGCGTTTGACAGTCCGGATTGGGAATACGAAGTCAAATGGGACGGCTATCGTGCTGTTGCGTATATGAACAAGGCATCCACTGCCCTTGAGTCCAGGAATGGGAAATCATTCACCGATAAATTCTATCCCGTATATGATGCGCTGAAGGCCTGGGGGATAAATGCCGTGGTAGACGGGGAAATAGTAGCAGTGAGCGCTGATGGGATCTCCAATTTCAATAAGTTACAGAATTGGCGGAGCGAGGAGGATGGTGAATTGCTTTATTATGTATTTGATCTGCTCTGGTACGATGGCAAGGATATTATGCCACTGCCTTTATCGGAACGGAAGGCTCTTTTGCAGACTTTAATTCCAAAGAATAGTATCATTAAAAGCGGTTACAGTATCGATGCAAAAGGAACTGAATTTTTCGATGCAGCAACTAAACTAGGCCTGGAAGGTATTATTGCCAAGCGTTCGGATAGTCGGTATTATCCCGGGGAGCGCTCAAAGGACTGGCTGAAAATTAAATCCCAGAAAAGACAGGAAGTCGTCATAGGCGGCTATACGCGTAATAAGGGTTCAGTGAAGCCATTTAGCTCTCTTCTTTTGGGCGTTTACCAAGGCAGGAACTTCAAATATGTTGGCAAAGTAGGTACAGGATTCCGGGATAAGGAGCAACGGGAGATGGTCCATTTATTTAAGCCGCTCATCAGGAAGACCAGTCCTTTTTCTGAAACGCCCGATTATAATAAGCCTTCCCGGTTCAGACCAAATCCACCTCAGGCTGAGGTTACCTGGTTGCGTCCGGATTTGGTTTGTGAGATCCACTATACTGAGATCACTGAAGATGGAGTGTTCAGACACCCTGCCTTCGTCGCTCTCCGTGAAGACAAAGAGGCAAAAACCGTGGTAGCCGAGACGGAAGCGGATGTTAAGGAGGTAGTTCAGGAAGAAAATAAAGAGACAAGTGATATCGTTAAGATTCCTGCATCGCGCGAACGCCGTACCCTCGTGAACCCTTCCGAGAATACTCAGGTCAGGAAGGTAAACGGTATAGAACTCAAGTGCACCAATCTAAAGAAGGTGCTTTGGCCGGAAGAAGGATATACCAAGGGAGACATGCTAAACTACTATTGGCAGGTGGCACGGTATATTCTGCCTTATCTGAAAGATCGGCCGCAATCACTTAACCGCTTCCCTAATGGCATTAAGGGTCAAAGCTTTTACCAGAAGGATGTTACCGGAAAAGTGCCGCCCTGGGTGGAAAAATATCCCTATAAAACTGAGGGCGAACGGAAGAATTACATGTTATGCAACAATGAGGCTGCATTGATTTATATGGCTAACCTTGGAGCTATTGAAATGAACCCCTGGAGTAGCACCATTCATACACCGGATAAGCCCAGTTGGTGCTTGCTTGACCTGGATCCCGACAAAAACAATACGTTCGATCAGGTAATTGAGATTGCGGTTGCGATTCACGACTTACTGGATGACATGAAAGTGCCTTCTTATTGTAAGACATCCGGATCAACCGGCATTCATGTCTACATCCCGCTGGGAGGGAAGTATTCCTACGATCAGTCGCAGTTGTTTGCGCGATGGGTAGCTACCGAGGTGAGTTTTTTTTTTCGATTTCACGAGTATAGAACGAATGACCGAAAAGCGAAAAGGAAAGATATATATAGACTTTCTGCAGAATCGACCTACGGCAACACTTGCTGCTCCGTATTCGTTAAGGCCGAAGCCTGGAGCTACCGTCTCCATGCCGCTGTATTGGGAAGAAGTGAAAAAAGGATTAAAGATGACTGATTTTACTATTTCCAACGCCGTAGAACGTATAAAGTCAGAGGGCGATATTTTTAAGCCGGTGTTGGGAAAGGGAATTAACCTGGAAAATGTGCTTAAGGATATTATGAAGGAAGCTTAGTGATGATTTTGTGCAAGGTTCAACGCTACCTGAACACGAACTCTTCATCCCGAAAACTAACCCTGTCATCTCTAACGCATGTGAGAGATCTTCTCACAGCGTGCTCGCAATAATCTTCAAGGCTACCGCAAAAAGATCCCTCAGCGCTAAGAAACGCTATCGGGATGACCACATGGAGCGCCTTTGGCCGACAGGTTTGTTCAACATCCTACTATTCATTTATTTTTCTCCTTTGATTTATCTATACTTACAGCAAAGAATTGTTCCATGATGAATTTGCATAATAATGAGTCAAAGATTTCATAGTCAGGTAGCCTTGATCAGCGG
>CAZFQV010000230.1:0-4528 GCA_964521175.1 uncultured Sphingobacterium sp. | reverse complement strand
GAAAAACAACTGGGAGTACCTGTCAAGTATCTGTCGGTTGGCCCAGACCGCATTCAGACACTGACCTTGCGCTGATAGCTAAGATCTGACATAAATAAAGTACCGTGTCTGTATCTGCAGTTTTCCTTACCGATCAGCCAGAAACTTTTAGGTTAAAGGCTTTGTATTGGGCGGACTCCTTTGACACTGCCTGTTATTTCGACTCAAACCATTACCCGGATCCATACTCCGTATTCGACGTTTTCATTGCGACAGGCAGCAAGGAATCGATCGGCAGCGATGGTTACGATACCTTTGCCAGCCTGGACGCTTTTATAGAGGGGAAGCAGACATTTATTCCCGGGTATTTTGCATACGATTTAAAGAATGAACTTGAAGGTCTTCAGTCGGCCAATGAAGATCATCTCGGATTCCCTGACCTTCACTTTTTCATACCCGAAACCACGATCTTACTAAACGGCAACGAAGTACGCATTCTGGCGGAGCAGCCGGAGGTAATCTGGAACATCATAAATTCCACAATTATCCCACAACCGGCAGCCGGCGAGACAGTAGAAATAAAAACACGTTTCAATAAAGCAGAGTACAAAGAGGCCGTAAAGAATATTATCGATCATATTCGCAGGGGCGATATATACGAAATGAATTTTTGCCAGGAATTTTATGCGGAACAGGCCGAAATCAACCCCCTGGAGGTATTTCTGAGGCTGAATACCCTATCCCCCACCCCTTTTTCCGGCTATCTTAAATCCGGCAGCCATTTTATTATTTCGGCTAGCCCAGAACGCTTTCTAAGTCGCCGCGGGGAAAAACTCATTTCCCAGCCCATAAAAGGAACTTATGCCCGCCATCCGGACCGCAAACATGACGCTGGCCGGAAAGAGAGCCTAAGGTCTGATGAAAAGGAACTTACCGAGAATGTCATGATCGTCGACCTGGTCAGGAACGATTTGACAAAAAGCGCTAAACCCGGCACGGTAAAGGTCGAGGAGCTGTTTGGGGTCTATAGCTTCGCCCAGGTACATCAGTTGATCTCAACGATCGTCTGCGAGAAACAGGATGGGCTAACTAACGGGAGGGTGATTGCCAACACATTCCCAATGGGTTCAATGACCGGAACACCGAAAATTAAGGCGATGATTATTGCAGAAAAATATGAAAAGAGCAAAAGAGGAGCATATTCCGGTGCACTGGGCTATTTCGCACCGAATGGCGACTTCGATTTTAACGTAATAATTCGCTCTTTATTGTATAATCGGGCAAATAAATATCTCTCCTTCCATGCCGGCGGCGCAATTACGATCGACTCTGATCCTGACAAAGAATACGAAGAATGTATTCTTAAGGCCAAGGCTATTACGGAGGTTTTAAGCTGTTAGGTGTTAATATCGGAGAAATCAAGTACAGAAATAAACTCGCTGCTAGACATCTCAAATCTGTTACCCGAAACCTGCCCCTCTACTTCTCCTTATAAAATTGCCTGGCTTCAGGGAGTAATTTCTGAATCGCCGCAATCCGGGTAGCATCACTAGGGTGTGAACTAAGAAATTCAGGAGGCGCACCATTACCTTCCTTCGCAGCAGCCATTCTTTGCCAGAACGCCACGGCGTTTTCCGGATTATATCCTGCCATAGACATAAATATCAGTCCGAGGCGATCTGCCTCGCTTTCCTGGTTGCGCGAATATTTCAATAATGCCAGCTGCCCACCAATTCCATATAGCTGCGCAATAATTTGCTGTGTTCCTTCTGATTGCCCTCCGACTGCCGCACCTAAAAGCCCGCCCCCTGCCTGCGCAAGTGTCATCTGTGAGTACCTTTCCGTAGCATGCTGAGCGATAGCATGAGCGATTTCATGGCCCATCACCGTTGCCAGTCCTGCATCATCACGGGTCACCGGTAAAATACCTGAATAAACCGCCACCTTACCGCCGGGCATACACCATGCGTTGATCTCCTTACTGTCCACTAAAGTGAACTCATAATCATAATTGTACTTATTTCCATACCCATTTGCGCGCATATATTTGTTTATTGCTGCAGCTAATCTATTGCCGACAGCCTTCACTCTTTGAGCATTTGCTCCACTGGAAATAACCTTGGTAGAGGGGTCGGAAAGAAACTGGCTATAGGCCTGGGTGGCTTGCTCCTGCAACACGGAGGCATCGACAAGGCTAAGTTGGCTGCGTCCGGTTAAGGGTACCTGTGAGCAGGATAATAGCGCAAAGCTGATTGCAACCGCGCTGATAAAATGTAATCTCTTCATACTTCAATTTCTTCAATAACTGGTTTGACTTTCTTTCTGAACAGATTAACCTTGGATTCTTTACCTTTTAACAAGCGTTCTATATTTTTTTGGTGAGTAATTAGTATCAATACACAGATACACATACCATATAGCACAACAGACCGTATTGAAGACTGAAATATGAATATAATGCTCAGCGGAAACGTAAATCCCGCGACGATAGAGCTCAGCGATACATATCTGGTAATCAACAATACAACAAGAAAGGTAAGAACACAAAGCATTGCTGCTCCTGTATGCACTGCTAATATCATTCCAAATAATGTCGCAATACCTTTACCCCCTCTAAAGCCGGCGAATACCGGAAACAAATGTCCCATCACCGCAGTAATCCCAAGAGCGAGCTGATAATTTACAAATTGAACGGAATCCTGCGGACCCGTAACAGAGAGGCCTATCAGATAGGCGAGATTGGTGGCCGTATACCCCTTGAAAATATCAAGCAACATCACGCAGGCGCCTACCCTGGCTCCCAGCACTCTAAAGCTGTTGGTCGCCCCCGCATTACCGCTACCATATTCCCTTACATCTATTCCATAGAACGCCTGTCCGATCCATACCGCTGTAGGGATAGAGCCAAAAAGATAGGCTAACAACAAAGCTGAAACTGAGTATATTGAAATCATTCAATCACAAAATTACAAATTCAAATAAGGTGTTCAGAACTCAGGTAAGAGTTTGATCAATTTTTACTGCTTTTAAGCTCATATCCAGGCTTTTTACGGAATGGGTTAGCGCTCCCATCGATACGTAATCTACACCGCACTGTGCGTATGCTAGCACGTTGTCTTCAGTTATTCCTCCCGACGCTTCTGTAGTCAATCTGCCATTTATCAAACGAACGGCTTTTTTTAGGTCGTCGAACTCAAAGTTATCCAGAAGAACACGGTCTACACCCTCACTATCGAGCACTTGCTGCAACTCTGCTATATTTCTCACTTCAATTTCTATAGGGATACTCAGTTTCTTGGTATTCAGATAATTACGTGCAGCGCCTATCGCTTTAGCGATACCTCCGGCGTAATCAACATGATTATCTTTGATAAGAATCATATCATATAAGCCAAAGCGATGGTTTACGCCACCGCCGATCTTAACCGCCAGTTTTTCAAAATAGCGTAATCCGGGAGTCGTCTTACGCGTATCAAGCACCCTGGTGTTGGTAGCCGCAAGAATATCAACCACTTTGCGGGTTGTCGTCGCTATGCCGCTCATACGCTGCATGATATTTAAAACGAGCCTTTCTGCGATTAAAATTGCCTGAACGCTGCCATCGACGTAAAAAGCGATATCTCCCGGCTTTACCGTGCTGCCATCGTCGAGAAGAATCTGGATTTCGATAGTCGGATCAATCGCATGAAAAATCTCTTTTGCTACCGATACACCCGCCAACACGCCTTGCTCTTTAATGAGCAGTTTTGCTTTTCCCTGTCTATCAGCCGGAATAGTAGATAAAGAAGTGTGATCACCGCTGCCGACGTCTTCGGCAAGTGCCTGGCGTATAAATTTACTGACTATATCTTTATCTAAATCCATTGGTATTAATGAATTCAAAATTAGAAATACTTATTACATTTTATTATTCTTTATCATCTTCGATGCGTATTTCACGGATACGAAAGTGTTCTCCGCTATTAATCAGCGAGATAGTGATCCGGAAGGTTGCAGTATCGGTTCTGACAGAAAAAACACCCAGCTTATACATCGGATGAGAGCTCAGTCGATGTATTAGTCTGACATTCAATGGTTTATTTCTACTTAAGAAGCTTCTTATAATCTGCTCCGCCTGTGCTTTAGGATAGGTCTTTTCATCGCCCAAAATAGTCATTTCCACGGCTGACGAAAAATTGGCGGCAATATTCTTTGCGTCCGAGGCCTTTAAATAGCCCACCAGGGAATCCAGGACATCTTTGGACTGCCCCTGTGCTGCAGAGACCGAAATCAGCATGAAAACGAAGATCTGAAGCATTCTTTCTTTCATGCCTGGAATTGCGCTAAAAGTATGCCATGATCATTGATGATTTGATATTTGAAACAGTAGCGTATATTTGTCTTGTGGAAAACAAAAAAGCAATACTACTTATTCTCGATGGTTGGGGTTACGGAAAACACGACCAGTCTGACGCTGTTAGCATGGCAAATACTCCGTTTTTCGATTATCTACTGAACAAGTATCCCAATTCAAAACTCGAGGCCTCGGGTGAGGCGGTCGGCCTTCCGG
>CAZFQV010000229.1:0-4529 GCA_964521175.1 uncultured Sphingobacterium sp. | reverse complement strand
GAAGACCTCCGGGGCACTCTCCATAATCATAGTACCTGGAGCGATGGCGTTCATACATTGGAAGAAATGGCTATTTTTTGCAGGGATGAGTTAAAGTTAGAATACCTCGGAATCTGTGATCATTCAAAATCAGCATTTTATGCCAATGGCTTAGACGAACGCAAAGTTTTAGCTCAGCAACAGGAAATTGATGACCTCAATACCAGACTCCAGCCTTTTCGTATATTTAAAGGTATAGAATCGGATATTCTATTCGATGGATCACTGGATTATGAATCGGAAACCCTGGCAACTTTTGATTTTATCGTGGCTTCCGTGCATTCCAATTTTCGTATGAATGAGGAAAAAGCCACAGCCAGATTGATAAAGGCTATTGAAAATCCTTACACGACCATATTAGGCCATCCTACAGGAAGGCTACTGCTAAGTCGCAGCGGTTATCCCATTGATCATCTCAAAATTATCGATGCCTGCGCTGCAAATCAAGTTATTATAGAAATCAATGCGAATCCCCTGAGGCTGGACCTGGATTGGAGGTGGCATCAATATGCTCTCGAAAAGGGAGTTATGCTTTCTATAAACCCGGATGCACACCGTAAAACGGGCTTTTACGACATGCACTATGGTATTTTAATTGCACGAAAAGGAGGTTTATCCAAGGATAAGTGCCTCAATGCGATGACTTTGGATCAGGTAGAAGCAATATTTAACCGTAAGAAAGCAAGAGTTTGAAAAAAAGCAATCTAAAAATTCTGATCATTCGCTTTAGCTCTATCGGTGATATTGTGCTAACCACACCTGTAATAAGGTGTTTAAAAAAACAATTACCCGGTGTGGAACTTCATTACCTCACTAAGAAATCGTTCGAACCAATACTTGCGGGAAATCCTTACCTGGACAAGATTCATTTTTTAAAAGCCTCATTAAGAGAAACTATCGCGGAAATGCAGTCGCAGAAGTTTGATCTTATCATTGATCTGCACCGTAATTTACGCACCTTAATTATAAAAACTGCTCTTGGCAGGCCGGCATATTCCTTTAATAAATTGAACTGGCAAAAATGGCTCCTGGTAGTGTTCAAAAAGAATTTAATGCCGCCTGTCCATATTGTGGACAGGTACGTAAAGACCGTGGAACCTTTGGGTGTTACAAATGATCAGAAGGGATTGGATTATTTTTTGACGAAAGAATATAGTCTGACCGACATGCTTCCGGCATCCCACCAGCGATATGTCGCGATCGTAATAGGCGGCCAACATGCAACTAAACGACTACCCACCGAGAGCCTCTCGAAAATATGTCGATTGAACAGCTCTCCGATCGTACTGCTAGGCGGACCGGAAGACGAGGTTCAGGCGAAAAGAATTGCTCTTGCGGCAGGTACTCATGTTTTTAACGCATGTGGGAACTTCAGTATTGATGAATCAGCGTTCTTAATAAAGATGGCTACCAGAGTGCTTACTCATGATACTGGCTTAATGCATATCGCAGCAGCCTTCAATAAGCCTCTAATATCAGTTTGGGGCAATACCGTACCCGAATTTGGCATGTATCCCTATCGGGTGGCCGAAAGTCATATTATCGAGATCGAGGGCCTCTCTTGCCGACCTTGCTCGAAAATAGGGTTTAGTAAGTGCCCAAAGGGACATTTTAAATGTATGGCCGAGATAGATCTTATCGAATTGAGCAAAAAAGTGTATGAATAAGCAGTTATTACTGGTTCGTCATGCCCACTCTGATCAGGGCAATTTCTATACCGTCGACTCGCAACGCCTCTTGAGTCCGGCAGGCGAAGCAGAGGCCGAGGAGATGGCAGGGAGATTATTTAAAAAGAACGCTGTCCCGCAGCAGTTCATCAGCAGTCCGGCACTCCGGGCAATCCGTACCGCCGAATATTTCTCAAATTCCCTTGGTCACAACCCTAACTTGATCATTCAGGATGAAGAGATTTATGAAGCGCTAACCTACAATCTGATGTCGATAGTCAATAACCTGGATAACAGCGTTGATTTCGTTGCCTTATTTGGCCACAACCCTTCGATAACAGGCCTCGTAAATTTGCTGTGCAACACGAATTATCACAATATGCCGCCAGCCACTACGGTCTTGATTCGCTTTTCTTTCGATAGCTGGAATATGGTATCCTCCGGAAAGGGTGAAGTAGTTTTCTATGACTACCCGGGAAGATAAAAAATCATCAGGAAAGCTTATATGCTTTTCCAGGCAGGGCAATGACCATCCCTTTCATCTCCAGCTCAAGCATTCTAATCACCAATCTGCTCTGCGGAAATCCCGTCAAAACCGCCAGGTCATCAATTGCTACATGTCCTCTGTTATGCAAAATGCCCGTAATGATCCTCTCATCTTCTGTTAATTCAACGGGCATACTGAGCTGGATATCAGCATTTTGCCGGGTTGAATCCCCCCAGCCGAGAAGATATTCCAGGTCTGCGACGCCCGACAGTAGGTTTGCGCGATTCGTCTTTATCAGATGGTTACAGCCCAGACTATATTCATCACCAACTCTTCCCGGAAACGCAAAAACATCCCTGTTATATGAATTGGCCAGTTCCGCAGTAATTAATGCCCCTCCCCTGATACCGGCTTCTACAACTATCGTCACGTCAGAGAGTCCGGCAATAATCCGATTTCTCTTGGGGAAGTTCTCACGGTCAGGTACGGTGCCCGACATAAACTCAGTTAAGATACCGCCGCAGCCAAGCATCTTTTCTGCCATCTGCCGATGCTGGGCGGGATAGATACGATCTAAACCATGCGCCATAATCCCTACCGTTAACAATGAATTCTTCAGCGATTCCTTATGGGCAGCAAAGTCTATTCCATAAGCCATGCCGCTAATTATCAGAGGATTGTGCACCTTCAAATCAGCCAGTAGATTCCGGCATAAATCTCTCCCGTATTCCGTTGAATTACGGGTGCCCACAACGCTGATAACCTTAGCAGCATTCAAACAGCTAACGCCCTTATAATAAAGCATCACCGGTGCGTCATAACAGTTTCTCAGTCGCTTCGGATAGTCTGGGTCGGAAATAAATAAAGTGTCGATCCTATATTTCTCTATAAATCGCAGTTCCTTTTCCGCACGTTCAATTGCGGGATAATCCTGTATTAACTGAGTGATTTTGGCTCCGACGCCAGGAATGCGGGATAGTTGCTTCTTTTTAAATCTAAAGACCTCTTCGGCATTTCCGCAATAGCTTAGTAGGTTCCTTGCAAGAACAGGACCTACACCAGGAATACATGACAGAGCGATCTGATGAAGTAAAGACACACATTAAAATCTGTAAATTCCAGACAGATCCCAAGAATTGTTAAAAAACGAACAATAAAACTTAGCAAGTGGTTAGACAAGCCTGCTCTCCCCACTATTGGGGTATATAGACTACATACTTGGTATCAAAATAGTCTGCTTCAAAAAAATTAGAAATGGGGATTAATTCTGCCTTCAGATTCGATTCTATAATTTCTTCCTTTAAATCGCCCCCCTTCAAATAAAGAATGCCATTCTGCAACACATTTCGCGACTCACTTAAGAATTTGCCTTTTACCCAAGGATAGAATTCAGATAGTCTGGTTACGGCACGGGAAACCACAAAATTGAATTTTTCGTTAATATGTTCAGCGCGGGCATGACTGGCTTCCACGTTCAACAGACCACACGCTGCAGAAACTGCTTTGACCACCCGAATTTTTTTACCAATTGAGTCGACCAAATGGAAACTGCTTTGTGGAAACAGTATAGCCAGAGGGATCCCGGGGAATCCCCCTCCGGTTCCCACATCAAGAATCTTCTCGCCAGGTAGAAAAGAAACTACCTTCGCTATCGCAAGAGAATGAAGGATATGATGCAGGTAAAGCATATCGATGTCCTTACGGGATATCAAATTTATCCTGGCATTCCAAAATCTATATTGATCTTCAAGGACTTTAAATTGCTCCTTTTGGTCGGCTGTTAAATCGGGAAAATAATCGGATATCAGTTCAGAAGTCACTTCTTATTTTATTATTTTTACGGTTCATAACATTGCTCAGCAAGTCCCGTGCACGGAATAGTTGCGCTTTAACTGTTCCTAATGGCAGTCCTAGCTGGACGGAAATCTCTTCATAAGACTGTTCCTCATAATATCGGAGCAAAATCAGGTTGCGATAACGAGGAGGAAGTTGGTCGACAATATTCTTCAGCTTTAGGCTTTCCTGCTTCCTGATTGAAGTTTCTTCAGGATTCAGACTCTCCGACATTATTTCGAATGGTGTCCCTTCTCCATCCTTATCGGTTATTACGTTCAGGGAAATGACATCCAGCCTCTTCTTTCGGATGAAATCAATGCAGTTGTTTGTCGCAATTCTGAATACCCAGGTACTGAACGCGAAGTCAGGCTTATATTTATCCAGGTTCTCAAAGGCCTTTCCAAAGGTATCAACGGTCAGATCCATCGCATCATCTTTGTTGTTGACCATTTTAAGTGCCATGAAATAGATGGAATCCTTATACCGCTGCATCAGTTCTG
>CAZFQV010000228.1:0-4585 GCA_964521175.1 uncultured Sphingobacterium sp. | reverse complement strand
ATCATTACTTCTCTACATAAAGCAATTGAATTGTCTGGTTTCAAGCCTGAAAAACTATGGGGAGAAGCCATTGAAAACCGCGGAAGCCAGATTACCTATTCAGCATTAGGACAGCAGGCTCCGTTGGTAGAAAAGAAAAAATGGGATCCCGATTTTGCAAAACGGCAGAAAATAAAAGCCTCACTTGATGCATCTATCCCCGAATTTTCAGTCAGATTGGGCGGTACCACATCGGTTGATATCACCAAACCAGGTATCGACAAGGCCTATGGAGTCGTGAAACTGAGGGATATACTCAAAATACCCATTGAAGAAATGATATTCATTGGAGATGCCCTGTTTCCGGGTGGTAATGACCGCCCGGTTAAGACGACAGGAATAACCACGATTCAGGTCAAAGATCCGGATCAAACTAAGCGAGTTGTCGAAACGATAATTGCTTGTTTGCGGTAATGCTGTCACGGAAAACAGATTTTGTTATATTATATAAATGATAACTATTATGGAAATCAATCGCGTTAAGAAGATACATAATTTCGGTCAGAGTGTATGGCTGGATTTTTTTGATCGTAAGATCATGGACTCCGGTGAGTTGAAAAAGCTTATTGAAGAGGATGGGGTTCGGGGGATTACTTCGAATCCTGCAATATTTGAGAAAGCCATCAGCAACAGTCCGGATTATGACGAAGATATAAAGACTCTTTCTCAGTCTAGTGGTAATGCGGAGCATATTTTCTATGGCTTAGCGACGAAGGACATTCAGCGGGCGGTCGACTATTTTACAACAATCTATGAGGAAAGTAAGGGCAACGATGGATTTGTGAGCCTGGAAGTTTCACCTCGCCTGGCTCACGATACAGAGGGAACTATCAAACAGGCAAAGGAATTATGGAAGGCCGTAGACCGAAAAAATGTAATGATCAAAATCCCTAGTACCTCATCAGGCATTCAAGCGATCCGTCAATGCATCAGTGAAGGGATTAATATCAACATTACGCTGTTATTCGGACTGGGGAGATATAGAGAAGTCATTGACGCCTACCTCTCCGGGCTGGAAGACAGGATCAAGAAAAATCAAGCTATTGATCATATTACTTCCGTAGCTAGCTTTTTTCTCAGCCGGATTGACGTTATGATCGATCCGATACTCGAGGGGAAAGGGCTGGGCAGGATGAAAGGCGAAGTGGCGATAGCTTCGGCAAAAATAGCGTATGATATATATAAACAGGTATTTAGCAGTGAACGCTTCAAGAATCTTGAACAAAAAGGGGCCAAGCGACAACATTTACTCTGGGCGAGTACCAGCAGCAAAGATCCCTCATTTAGCGATGTCAAATATGTGGAGGCATTGATAGGTCTGGAGACGATCAATACTATTCCGATGGGGACGATTGAAGCATTTAAAGACCATGGATCACCGGAAAATCGACTGGAACAGAACCTCGATCAGGCGAAACAGGTGATGGTGCAATTGAAGGATCAAGGCATCGACATTGATGCTATTACGCAAAAACTAGAAGACGAGGGTATCGAAAAGTTCAATAAACCATACGATAAGCTGTTGAAGGCTATTGAAAGTAAAATCAAATGATCCCCAAATTCAAATTGACATGTTAACATCAGAAGACAAAAAATATGAATTCGGCATGATCGGCCTGGGCACCATGGGATGTAATCTGCTTCTTAATATAGCCGATCATGGTTTTTCGGGATCCGGCTACGACAAAGATGCCGGGAAGGTGGAAGCTTTAGATAAGCTGGGAAAAGATAAACCAGTCAAAGGGTTTGCAAGTCTGGATAATTTTATTCAGGCACTTAAAAGCCCTCGTACATTAATGATGCTGGTTCCTGCGGGTAAGATCGTAGATGATGTCATTCAGGAGCTGATTCCTCTGCTGGAAAAGGGAGATATCATCATCGATGGCGGCAATTCCCACTTCACTGACACCGATCGCCGTTCTGCAGATTTGGAAAGCAGAGGTATCCACTTTTTTGGAATGGGTATCTCTGGCGGTGAGGAAGGGGCACGTTATGGCCCAAGTATGATGCCCGGGGGCGACAGACAAGCCTATAAACAAGTAGAACCCATTCTTGAGGCGATTGCCGCCAAGGTAAACGGGGATCCCTGCGTGACCTATATCGGACCGGGTGCTTCCGGGCACTTCGTTAAGATGGTGCATAACGGCATAGAGTATGCGCTGATGCAATTGATTGCCGAGACTTACGGAATTTTAAAAGCAGGATTAGGCTTTGATGATGCTGCAATTCAGAAGGTTTTCAGCCAATGGAATCAGGGACGTTTACAATCCTACCTAATGGAAATAACCGCTGATATTTTTACGTTTAAGAATCCTGGCGCCAGCCATTTACTATTAAATGATATAAAAGATGAAGCCCACGCCAAGGGGACTGGTAAATGGACTTCACAAATTGCCATGGACTTGACTCTGCCCGTGCCGTTAATTGATGTGGCGGTTTCTATGCGTAACCTTTCTGTGTATAAGTCACTACGCACGCAACTGGCAAAGATTTATGAAGAGTCGAGGCCTGAAAAGTTAACCCTTGAAGAACTCAATGAATACCTCGCAGCATTGGAGCAGGCATTCTATTTCTGTTTAATTAACACCTATGCACAAGGCATGCATTTGCTTTATAAAGCATCATTGGAATATGATTATAAGTTGCAGCTAGATCAAATTGTTAAGATTTGGCGGGGCGGCTGTATTATCCGTGCGCGGTTTCTGGAGGAGATTTATGCTGCCTTTAAAAAAAATCCCGACCTGGAGCATCTGTTGATTGACTCCGCAATACAAACCAGTACGAAAGAAGTAGTGCCTGCCGCAAGAAGAATTGTTTCGGACGCCGCGCGATGTGGCTTAGCAACGCCAGCCTATGCTGCATCTCTCAGCTATTTCGACAGTTTGACCTGCGGAAATATGCCCTCTAACTTAATCCAGGCGCAACGGGACTTTTTTGGAGCCCACACCTATGAACTCATCGGTGAGAAGGGTACTTTTCACACTGAGTGGATAGATAAGCTAAAGGGCAAGGATACCGCATAGATTAACCTATATCTTTTTATTGGAATGAAAAATATAAAATCTCAACCTACTGTCTTCGTCATCTTTGGCGGAACAGGCGACTTAAATTGGCGAAAAATCACGCCGGCCTTATACAACCTATACCTGAATGACTGGCTTCCTGAACAATTTTCAATTATCGGCCTGGCTCGCAAGCCCTTAACTGACAGCGCGTTCCGAAAACGGTTGTTGGAAGGAGTAAATCAATTCTCACGCGGTGGGAAAGCGCGTAAAGCACAATGGGAGAAATTTTCTTCTCACATTTCCTATCAGGTAGCCGATCTGAATGACACCAAGGCCTATAATGGTCTGAGTACCAGGATCGGCAATCACGAAGAGCAATGGAAGGAGTATCCTCATGTGGTCTATTACCTGGCTGTTTCTCCCCACTTTTTCCCCGTCATAGCGCAACACATCTATAAGAATAAACTTGCTCAAGATGCCGAGAAAACACGTATCGTCATTGAAAAGCCCTTTGGCCACGACCTTGAATCAGCGAAGGCCTTAAATAAATTATTGTGTGATCTCTTTGAGGAGAATCAGATCTATAGGATCGATCATTATCTGGGTAAAGAAACGGTTCAGAATATTATGGCATTTCGCTTCGCGAATTCCATATTAGAACCATTATGGAATCGTAACTATATTGAGCATGTCCAAATCTCGGTGACTGAAGAACTAGGTGTAGAGAAGCGCGGAGGCTATTATGAGGGTTCGGGGGCTTTGCGCGACATGGTACAGAATCATATCTTACAGTTGGTATGTCTCATTGCGATGGAAACACCCATTAACTTCAGTGCGGATGAAGTACGCAACAGAAAGGTAGATGTATTGCGTGCCATGAGGAAATTTAACCCGGAGGAACTCAGTAGAGTTGCCGTCAGAGGACAGTATAGCAGCGGCTGGATGGAAGGAGAGGAGGTTGCCGGTTATCGCAGTGAAAAAGATGTAGATCCGCAATCCAATACAGAGACTTTTGCAGCCATCAAGTTTTTTATCGATAATTGGCGATGGGATGGCGTTCCCTTCTACGTACGAACAGGGAAACGACTCCATGAAACTACCTCCATTATTTCCATACAATTCAGGGATGTTCCCCATGTTGTGTTTCCAAAAGATGCGATCGATAACTGGCAACAAAATAGGTTGATTATTAGTATCCAACCCAAGATGAACATCCGCTTACAGATGCAGGCTAAGCGACCTGGCCTGGATATGGTATTGAATCCGATTGACATGATTTTTAATTATGACACCTATTCCAATGAATCACCCGAAGCCTATGAAACGTTGTTATTAGAAATTATGACGGGTGATCAGACCTTGTTTATGAGAGGCGATCAGGTTGAGATCGCCTGGGAGATATTAATGCCCGTTCTCAATTCGTGGATCTCTAAGCCTAGCTTAAATTTCCCCAACTATTCAGCTGGGTCATGGGGCCCTGAAATTGCCGAAGCCCTGATCGCTCGCGACGGCTTTTATTGGTTTAGTCTTCCCTCTGCAAG
>CAZFQV010000227.1:0-4594 GCA_964521175.1 uncultured Sphingobacterium sp. | reverse complement strand
GCTGGATAGCGTAGCGCGCCGCGCCATAATTTTCGGATTTGAATGCAGATTCAGCGTCACTTAAGTTCTGCTTAACATCCGGAGGGCTCGTAACCAGACCACCGCCTTGGGTGTTGCTCATTCGGCTACGACCCGCTGGCGCTGAGCTTTCGCCAGGCGTGCTGGCGTTGCTGTTGTTATTAAGATCAGTACCCGAAACCTGGTCCTTTTCTCCGGTAAGCTGTTCTGTTGCCCGATCCAGCTTTTGATCAATTACCTTTTCGGCAGCATCGCTTACTTTCTGTTGTAATTTTTTTAAGAGTTGAGCCTCTGCGGGGGCATGTAGTATGAATATACAGCCAAGGCCTATTAATACTTTCTTCATGGCGAATAAATTGTATCCTATGTTGAGCTAAGTGGCAAGCTAGAGTGAACAGGTAAAATTATTACTTTTTCCCAATAACAGAAATCTTTCTAAAGCGGATAAAGTTTTTGTCTACATTTAGGAACAAATCTCTTGTAAGGCATATACTAAATTATAGAAATCCCAGCATTAATGGAATGATCAACTGGCTGATAATATTTGAAATTCTGTATTTAATTATGATCGGCCTGATTTGTGTCCGGATTATCTTTGACACCCGGAACAATACCAAAGCGCTGGCCTACATCCTGCTCATTATCTTTTTACCGGTCATCGGAATTATATTCTATTTTTCTTTCGGTATTAACTATAGAAGGCGAAAAATATATAGCAAAAAGCTGATTAGAGACGTTACCCTCACGAACAGGTTAACGAAAAAGATCATTCGGGATTCCAAAATGGTTTTTGACCGCAGTCCGGCCACGGTGCAGGCAAGTAAAAAGCTGGCTTTGATGCTATTAAATGACTCAGATAGCCCTCTCACAGAAAATAATTCGGTCAAATTGCTCATCAACGGAGAGAAAAAGTTTCCGGAGGTCCTGCAGGCACTAAACTTGGCAAAGCATCATATACATTTGGAATATTATATCTTCGATGACGCTGAGATTGGCCAGGAGATAGAAAAAATCCTTATTTCGAAAGCGAAAGAAGGCGTCGATGTCCGCGTTATCTATGACGATTTTGGTAGTCGATCGATCAGAAAAAAGATGGCGCCCAGGTTAAAGGAAGGTGGCGTAAAAGTGTATCCCTTCCATAAAATTGCGTTCATCGCACTTGCCAATCGTCTCAACTATAGAAATCACCGGAAAATTATAGTTATTGACGGCCGCATAGGCTTCATAGGAGGAATTAATATAAGCGACAGGTACATTAATACAGAAGGATCTGGCAAGCTTTTCTGGCGCGATACTCATCTTAAAATTGAAGGTACCGGTGTCAGGCATCTACAATATGTATTCATGTGCGACTGGAATTTTTGTGCGAATGACAGTCTTCAGCCTAACGAAAGTTTTTTCCCACCAAAGGAAACATTTAAGAATCCGGGTAATAAGTTGGTACAAATAGCTGCCAGCGGGCCAGATTCAGAAGTTCCGACTATTTTATTCGCTTTATTGCAAGCCGTGAACCTGGCATCGGAAGAGATCCTGCTTACCACCCCCTATTTTATTCCGGAAGAAAGCATACAAAATGCACTAATCATCGCGGCCCTGGGTGGAGTTTCCGTCAAATTGTTGGTTCCGGAACGATCCGATTCTCTTTTTGTTGATGCTGCGGCGCATTCCTATTATGAAGAGCTGCTCAAAGCAGGAGTAGAAATTTATCAGTACAAGAAAGGATTTGTCCACGCTAAAACCATGGCAATCGACCGGAAGATTGCTATCATTGGCACTGCCAATATAGACTATAGGAGCTTCGATCTTAATTTTGAAGTGAACGCATTGGTTTATGATGAGGAGTTGACCGGGGAATTAATTAAGGTTTTTTATGAAGACCTCGCTGATTCCGAAAGAATTGACATCGGTGTATGGCAAAAAAGGCCACGTATGAGACAGCTACTGGAAAAAGCTGCCGGTCTTTTATCGCCGTTGCTCTAATTCTTAGAATGTATCTTTAATATTCATCACGCCATTTTTAACAGTGATATTAAAATGGCAATAAGGAGTATTTGTTGAAGATTGCACTTGTATTGACCGCCTTTTATAGCTAAATTACATCTCAATTGCCAACTATCACATGACTTCGGTCAGAGGATATCGATGCAATTGATTAAGGTACCAATTAATATATTGAGAATATGGATAGAAAAGACAACCCCGAAAAATTGACCTCCGTAAACGGAAGGCCAATCGCGGACAATACAAATACACAAACCGCCGGCCCAAGAGGCCCTGTATTGTTACAGGATGTATGGTTTCTGGAAAAACTCGCGCACTTCGACAGAGAGGTGATTCCCGAAAGGAGGATGCATGCCAAAGGGTCAGGGGCTTATGGCACCTTTACGGTAACTCACGATATCAGCCGGTACAGCAAGGCGAGTATTTTTTCGCAGATTGGGAAAAAAACAGAGCTGTTTGCACGTTTCTCTACCGTCGCGGGTGAACGCGGCGCAGCAGATGCCGAAAGAGATATACGTGGCTTTGCCTTAAAATTCTATACCGATGAAGGCAATTGGGATTTGGTAGGAAACAATACCCCTGTTTTCTTCTTCAAGGACCCTCTTCGTTTCCCTGACCTTAATCATGCCGTAAAGAGAGATCCTAAAACTAACTTACGCAATGCCAACAATAACTGGGACTTTTGGACTTCCATTCCGGAATCCTTGCACCAGGTCACTATTGTAATGAGCGACCGTGGAATTCCGCGAACACTCAGAAATATGCATGGCTTCGGGAGTCATACTTTTAGTATGATCAACGCAAATAATGAACGTGTCTGGGTAAAGTTTCATCTGGTGACCCAACAAGGAATTGAGAACTTTAGTGATGCGGAGGCCGCTCTCGTGATAGGTTCAGACCGGGAAAGTTCCCAGCGGGATTTATTTGACAATATTGAAAATGGTAATTTCCCCCGCTGGAATATGAAGATTCAGGTAATGACCACCGAGCAGGCAAAGCATCATTATCATAATCCATTTGATTTAACTAAAGTTTGGCCAAAAGGTGAATTTCCGCTGATCGATGTTGGCTATATTGAACTGAACAGGAATCCCGAAAATTATTTCGCCGAGGTAGAACAGGCGGCGTTTAACCCGGCAAATATTATAGAGGGCATTGGATTTTCGCCGGATAAAATGTTACAGGGGAGACTCTTCTCCTATGGCGATGCACAGCGTTATCGTCTTGGGGTAAATCATAATCTCATCCCGGTTAACCAGGCCAAATGCCCGGTCAGCTCCTTTCACCGGGACGGAGCTATGCGGGTAGATGGCAATTATGGGGCTGCCGTGCATTACACGCCTAACAGCTACGGGACCTGGAATGAAAAGCCGGGTGCAAAGGAGCCGCCGCTACCATTGGAAGGTGATGCCGACAACTGGGATCACTATCAGGATGATAACGACCATTACACACAACCCGGTAATTTATTCAGGCTAATGACCCCTGAAAAGCAACAGCTATTGTTTGAAAATACTGCCCGCGCTATCACCGGTGCTGAAGAGTTTGTTAAGATTCGTCACGCACAGAATTGCTATATCGCCGATCCCGCATATGGTGAGGGTGTGGCAAAGGAGATGGGCATCGCAGTTGATAAGGTGGTTACTAAAGAACTTTGCGACTGGTTCAGAGCCAATCCGAAATTTATGGTAAAAAAGTAGGGTTAAACAACAGCCCCATAATGAAACTTATCAGGAGGCAGCAGAATTTTGATTCTGCTGCCTCTTTTTTTGGATGAACGGATTTTCAAAAATGAATCTGTAGAATTTTTATTTCTGGTTTCTGGCAAAGGGCCTGATTATGCGAATAATTATGATTAACCGGCAAATCATACATATATGCGAGATGCTATATGGCTATTATGGAAGCCTTGAGGATAGTCGGGATATTGTATAAACGAAAAAAAGAAGGGCAGGTGAAAGCCATTTCACGCTGCCCATTCTGGCTCCCGAGACTGTGTATTTTTCCAAAAATTTGCTGGGCGATTTGACAAGAATTTCAAAAATAGACGAGAATGTTTATGATTGAAGCAGTAATACTACATTCAATTTGAAAAATTTTAATGTAATTGCTATTGGTCATTTTATAGACTTGTTCATTTAAGTTACTCACGGCAACTAACAATGAAGTAAAGATCTTTAACTGATAATTTGTAATTTGATTTTGAGATTTATGAGTATGGATATCCAAATGCGTCTATATTGGGAGGCTTATTCCGAAGCCTTGGAAATATGGTAATTCTAACTAATAAGATCTGTTGCTAACTTTAATTTGGGAAATTTGGTGGCAGTGTGGGATGTCAGCGTATTAGTCTGTTAATATAATCCTATCACATGGAAAAACTTTTAATCGCTTCGCAAGATCATCTACGGTTTGTAACAGAGGACGAAATATTATATTGTCGAGCTGACAATTGCTATACAATCATATTTCTCTCCAACTCCGAAGAACTAATAATCTGCAAATCTTTGAAAAAGTTTTCCAAAGAATTAGCCATACAAAATTTGTCCGCCTGAACCAGTCGTATTTAGTAAAT
>CAZFQV010000226.1:0-4612 GCA_964521175.1 uncultured Sphingobacterium sp. | reverse complement strand
AGCGCCTCTTTAAGGACATTGATATTCCTGTTTTCACAGAATACCAGCGGTATGACCAGCCAGTGGTTGGCGGTTCCCACCGAGCCGTCCGATCGGTGAAAACCCATAAAAGTCCTTTCCCGGAAGGCCGACACCTCCGGCTTATCCCAATCGGTTTTACGTTCTCGCAGAACGAAATCGCCCGAGGCATGGAAAACATTGTCTACGGTAAGCAGCTCACCCCGACTTATAGGAGCAGCAGCCTTACCTACCAGCACGCCATACATTACTATCTCATCACCGACATTAAGCGGATAAATCGCAAATTTATGCTTGGAATCTACGGCAGTTAGCAGATTGAATTTTTCGTCGCCCAGATGGATTTCCATTCCGGCCTGAAGATCCTGCAAGGCTACCAGGACATTATCATTTGCATGAATTCTCAGAAATTGATGCTTACCCTTATTCACCGTTTTGTTCATGATTCTCCAGTTCAAATATCTTATTCATCATCACCCACTTCTCTCCCTTGGCTGTCCCGGGGACTGCCTGCTGAAACTTCCACATCAGGTTCTCCCATTCTCTCACCCTGGGGTTTACGGCATCGGCCGCTGCCTTCGCGCTAAAGCTAAATCCATCGCCTGTCTCCATGACCATACAAAGTCGGTTTCCAAAGCGATAAATCTCCATATTTTCAATGCCTGAAGCGCGGATACTTTCCGTTATTTCGGGCCATACATTCTGGTGCAGTCGCTCATATTCCGCTATCAACTCAGGTTCATCTTTGAGGTCAAGGCTGAGACAATATCTTTTCATATATTATTTTTAATGATTTTATGCCCTTTTACAGCAAAAGCAAATACCACAACAAAGGAAAGCAGGCTGACCAGGTGTCCATACCTGATATCCCCTGTTAGATCGCTGAGATAGCCAAATGCTGGCGGCAGTATCGCCCCGCCAACGATAGACATAATTATCAGGCTGCTGCCAAATTTTGTATCGTTCCCCAAATCTTTTATTCCTAAAGAAAAGATTGTTGGGAACATGATCGACATAAAGAATGCAATGCCAATGATTGCGTACACCGCTGGTATGCCGGCCGAAAATATGGCAAACAAGGTTAATGCGATACAGATTGCCGCATAAATAGCCAGCAGACGATCCGGTGACACATACCGCATAAAGAACACCCCAATAAACCTGCCCGTCATAAATGCGAGGCCACAACCCCAGCCCAGATAATCTGCAGCGGCAACTTTATCAAGCCCTGCAACTTCTACAGCATATAAAATAAAGAAGCTAAATACGCAAATCTGCGCACCTACATAAAAAAACTGAGCGATAACGGCCCGGTTGAGGTGTCGATGTCTCAATACATGTAATACCTTCCTGCTCGCTGAGTCTTCCTCAGATTCCTTAATTTCCGGAAGACGAATGAAATAAAATATCACTGCGATAATGAGGATAATACTCCCCAGCACGAAGTAAGGCACTTTCACGCTGGATGCTTCCGAAGCCAGGGCAAGTTGTCGGGCACTGTCGGTCATCGCACTTAGTTCTTCTTCGGGATAACCCTTTGTCAGGATGATCCTCGCTCCAATAATTGGGGCCATTGTAGCGGCGAGGCCATTAAATGACTGAGCGAAATTGAGCCGCCGTGTAGCGGTCGAGGGATCCCCCAGCAAGGACACATAAGGATTCGCGGCAGTTTCAAGAATCGTCAAACCACAGGCGATGACAAACAGGGCAGCTAAAAAAAACGAATAGAGTTGTGTATTCGCCGCCGGTATAAACAAAAACGACCCCAGTGCAAACAGTAACAAGCCGACAATAATACCGGCTTTATAGCCATATTTCTTCATCAGAAAGCCCGCAGGCAGGGCCATCAGAAAATAGGCAATAAATACTGATGAATCCACCAGTGAAGACTGTAGATTACTAAGGCTAAATGCCTTCTTTAAATGCGGAATAAGTATTGGATCCAGGTTATGTACAAAGCCCCACATAAAAAATAGGGACGTCACCATAACAAGCGGAAAAAAGTACTTATTCTTAGCCTTCATTCTGGATTAATAATAAGCTGAAGTAAGGATTTAACCGACTATTTAGGACGTTTAAAACGGCCTCCATAGGCTGCACGGCCTAAAATATGCCCTTCCATAGCCTGCATAACAAGCTTGCGGGTTTCGAACGCATCGCCGGCAGGCTTCATATCCAACTTGGTATCCAAAGCAAAAAGTTCGAACATATAGTGGTGAAGAGGGCCATCCGCACCAGCGCCCGGGCCGCGATAGACCAATCCTGTCACGCTGATCTGATAACTTCCATCCGGCAAGGTTGCACCGCGAGGCAGGCCTTCCGGAAAACCTTTTGAATCACCGGGAATATTCCACACCAGCCAATGAACCTGATCGTCTGTCGTTTTATTCCGGCTGAAATCTAAGTCGTGCATATGCAAAACGAAGCTCTGCGTACCTGCAGGTACGCCAGTCCAGCTTAATTCTGGTGATGAACCTTCACCGGGTGCGGCGCCGGGCGCTGCCTGGCTGAATTTAACCGGGATGATGCCTCCGTCAGGGAATGCAGTGCTCGAAAGAGCTAATATGGAAGGGCCGGCAGGCGCCTGCGCCTTAGCGTTAAGGGTAATGCCAGCGATTATCGCGGCAATCATTAATACTCGTTTCATAGTGTAATTCAAATTATCGATTTAGTATCGCATTAAGCAGGGGTAATTTAGCGCTTTTAAAAGATTCCGGCGAAAATATTTCAAACCGCCTTCTGAATACAGAGCCACTACTCGGCCTCTTAAACCAAAAGCTATGTTCAATCCCATATCTTAATTCTTTATATTAATATTTTTAATAATAAATCCGGATAAATTATTTACCAAAACACAATACCTTCAGGCTTTTATATTGACCATGGTAGAAGTATTTAAAACTAATGTGGAGAATCTTCAGGATGCTGTTTGGATCCTGGGCCAAATAGGCAAACTCTTCCCGGATTATCAGGCTAATTTTGACCTGGAAGACTGTGATAGGATTCTAAGAGTAAAGTGCAACGAGAGTCAGCCCGACGAACGTAGTATTATCATGCTCATTAACAGTGCAGGATATCAGGCAGCTATCCTGGAAGAAAGTTCCAGTGAATCGATACCTTTAGAAAAAGGGTAAACAACTATTTTGCGTATTTATTAAATACCAGAAGAGGCACCGGACTTTTCATCGCATATTCAGATGAATTTCCCGAAAAAAATAATTTATCAAAGAAGCCCTGATTTTTCCGGGTGAACATCACTAATAAAGATGGTTTTCTTCTTCTAACCTCCGGCTCAAGATTCTTGATAAAGTTCTTTAACAGGTTAATATTTTCCACACGATATTTGATATTCGCCCCGGGAAATTTATCCAGCACATTTACAATAACGCGGCTATCATAAACGGTATCCTCAGGATAGTTCAGATGTAAGAGCTCTATTTCCGCATTCAAAGGCCTGGCGAAATTGATGACCCGCCGCATTTCATGCTCCAGGTTCAGAAGATCTGAGGCATACAGAATTTTGGTGATTTCTGATCTGCGGTAGGTATCTGGCACAGCGATCACCGGGATAGGAGAGTTAATTATCAGATTGGAGGTGTTGGTTCCGAATAACTTTTTAAGTTTTCCCTCACCCCTGCGGCTTATACAAATAAAGTCAAACCTCTCATCGCTTGCATATTGAATAATGTTACTGTCAGTCATAAATGAGCCCCTGATCACATAGCTTACGTGTTCAGGCATAGTGCCTATACTTTTGTAAACGCTCTGAACAAAACGTTCCAATCTGGTCAATATCTTGGCCTTCTCCTTGATTTCATGCTCCTGAAAGGCCTGATCGCTCCATAATGCGGGCCTCTTGATATGGTAAGAATGGAAGAAGTGCAACTCGCATTGGATCTGCATAGCCATTTGAATTGCAAAGCGTAAGGCTGCTTTCGATTTTGCAGAGAAGTCCGTGGTAACAAGAATCCTTTTCATCATGTATTTTTGCGCTGACCAAATCTAACAATAATATCATATTCCCGGAGAGGTATCTTCCGCCTATATCATCATCTTCATCATTATCAAACAAGGATCACACAATGCCCTAAGAGGGAGGGAAACAACATTACACAGGCTCTCAGGGCACAAAAAAGCTACACCGCAGACTCTCCGCTAACTTCCTCAATATCTCTTTTGACACTGACGATCTTAAAAGTCTTTAATCCGTTTGGCATCTCCCAATCAACCTCTACACCCGGCCGGTAACCCAGGAGCGCTACTCCTATGGGCGCCAATACTGATAATTTGTTCGTCTTTATATTCGCTTCTTTGGGTCCCACCAAGTGGAAATTGAACTTCCGGCCGCTTTCCGTATCCTGAATCTCCACACGGCTGTTCTGCGATACTACATCTTCTGGAAGCTCCTTAGCAGGAAGTATACGCGCAGATTTTAGCTCTATGCTTAACTTCTTCTTGTTGAATTCTGAAAGGTTCGCACTGAGCTTAAGATGGTTTTGCAAAAGCTCATAATCGCTTTGTGATAGAATTAATTGGGCCAACTTCATAATTTTAATTTTTATAAGATGATATGTTATGTTTATCGGGACGAGCT
>CAZFQV010000225.1:0-4633 GCA_964521175.1 uncultured Sphingobacterium sp. | reverse complement strand
ATCTCCATGGTCTCACGGACGCTCATTTCCTGGATCTCTCTCATCACAAATACTACCCTGTATTTCTCCGGAAGATCAGACACCGCCTTTTCAAGTATAGTCTTCAATTCTTTGTTCATAAGAATATTTAATGGTGTGTCACTATGAAGTTCACGACTAGCAGCCTGCTCGATCAGTTGCTCCTTTCTTGCCCTCTTCTTTTTATGAAGTAAACTCTCATTAATTAATATCCTGGTCAACCATGTGCTAAAACTGGATCTGTTTCCGAAGTCTTTCAGCTTCAGGTAGGCATTGATATATGCCGTTTGCATAACATCCTCGGCCGCCATATCATCGTTTATAATAGACATGCAAATGCGATACAGTTGAAGGTTATATTTACGCATGAGCATTGCATACAGATGGACTTCACCCTCAAGAATACGGTCTATAATATCTTTGTCATCAAATACTTTACTATTCATACAGTCATTTGGTAAATCGTATATTTATAGAGTATTCCAACTGCCGAAGGGTTACATTTTCTTTCGGAATAGTTTTGTAACCTTTTTCAAAACGCTATCCTCTAATCTGTAGCTCGATTTACTTAAAAATAATGGCAGCGGAAACTCAAACATCTTTAAGCTTCGATTCGCCGGACAATAAGCTTATAAATCTGGTGGTATGATAAGCCTGGCTTTTTACCGAGTCAATGGTCAATATTTTAAGAAACGCAGAAACTAACACCTAAAATAACGGAAGAACATATTGTTAAAGTTTTAAAAACAGATTTTGTCACGCACAACGTCAAGCATTTTGTCGTTGAAAGACCCGCCACCTATAAGTTTGTATCAGGTCAGGCCACTGATGTCTCGATCAATGCCGCTCATCTCAAGAATGAGCTCAGGCCTTTCACCTTCACTTCGACAAACAGTGAGGATCACCTGGAGTTTATCATAAAAATTTACAAAGGTCACAATGGAATAACCGAAAAGCTTTTGGACATTAATAGCGGGGATGAGCTAATTGTACATGAAGTTTTTGGTGCTATCACGTACCATGGACCAGGATTATTTATTGCAGCGGGAGCAGGCATCACTCCTTTTATCTCGATATTCAGGCAGCTGAAGGCGGATAATAAACTTGACGGAAATACGCTGTTGTTTGCAAACCGTTCCTCGGACGATGTCATTTTGAAAGATGAATTGAACGCAATGCTCGGTAAAAACCACATTGATATAATTGAGGATGAGGGTAAAGATGGCAAGGCAAAACGAATAGATATTGACTTACTTAGAAAGTATATTAAGGCAGATCAGTACTATTATATCTGCGGTCCGGATAAGTTCATCGAGATCATGGTGCAGAACCTCCACGATCTGGGAGTTAATGAAAGTAAAATCATCATTGAAAAATAAATGAGCAAGCAAATAAGCCTTGACCAGAATATAGAGAAGGATCTGGTATTTACGGAGATCGACGAGTTACTTGAGGAACGGCATCTGCATGCTTCACATGGTATCCCTTTGAGGGAAGACGCTTTTAGTTTGTGTGATGAAGAAAAGATTGATATCATCTCTGATCATTTTCGAGCTATCATGAACACGTTGGGTCTGGATCTCCACGACGATAGTCTAAGCGGCACACCCAGGCGGGTGGCTAAAATGTATGTTAACGAACTATTTCGTGGTATCAACCCGGCGAACAAACCTGATCTGACCTTATTTGATAATAAGTTCAGATACAACCAGATGCTCATTGAGAAAAATATTACGGTATATTCAAATTGTGAGCACCATTTCGTACCTATTATAGGAAAAGCTCATATCGCTTATATCGCATCGGGCAAGGTTATTGGCTTGTCGAAACTTAACCGCATCGTACAATATTATTCGCAGCGGCCACAGTTGCAGGAAAGATTAACTATACAGATTGCACAGGCGCTGCGATCTGCTTTAAAAACCGACGATGTCGCTGTTATCATTGACGCTGCCCATCTCTGCGTTTCTTCCAGAGGCGTAAAGGATATAGCCAGCGGCACGGTCACTGCCGAATACAGCGGAGCCTTTCTAGGCCAGGCAAAAAAAGAAGAGTTTCTCAGATATCTCAACCTGAATGTTCCAGGTTAAAAAAATACAGCGCCAGACCTTTATTGTCAAGTAGCCGTTGGCGGGATCATTTACTGGCCTTATATTTACCCGATGGAACACTTAATATTAATCCATTGCCAGGATAAAGTAGGCCTGGTTTATTTAATAACACAGATACTGGCAAAACACAATTTGAATATTCACGCGATGCGTGAATTTGTCGATCAAACCGCCAGTCAGTTTTTTGTCCGCATAGAATGTAAAGGCAAACTGGTTGATCCTGAATTATTAGATGCAGAGTTAACACAAAATCTCCCAGAGCACACGACCATCATTATCAATCCTAAAAAAGAAAAGAAAATAGCCATTCTGGTTACCAAAGAATATCATTGTCTTGGAGATGCGTTGATGAGACATTTCTTCCACACGCTGGATGCTGATGTTTGTTGTGTCATTGGAAATTACGATGATCTAAGGCCTTTTACGGAATGTTTTAATGTCCCATTTTACCATGTAAGTCACCTGGATAAGACCAAAGAGGCATTTGAGGATGAGATTTTGGATATTCTAAGGCCATTGAACGTAGACTATCTTATTCTGGCTAAATTCATGAGGATTTTATCTGCCGACTTTCTAAGTCATTTTACGAATAGAGTCATCAACATTCATCATTCCTTTTTACCGGCTTTCATAGGGGCAAATCCATACCGGAAAGCATTTGAGCGGGGCGTTAAACTCATCGGTGCGACAGCCCATTTCGTGACAGACGATTTAGATGAAGGACCCATAATTGCTCAGCAGACGATACCGGTTAATCATACCTTCGACGTTTCCCAGATGATCACGTCAGGCAAGGAGATAGAAAAGTCCGTTTTAAGCAGAGCAATGCAACTAATATTTCAGGACAGGGTATTTTTAGCAGGTAACAAGACCATCATATTTGAATAATACCATCCTGCAGGAAGCGGGTTAATTTAAGCATTCTCATACCTTGAATTCCCTGGTTTTTTACCAGTAAATGCCATACAGGGCGACAATAATACCAATTACGATAAGTGCACCGACCGTGAATGAGGGCGAAGGGCGGAACATACTCCTGTCTACTTCCAGGCCATTAGGGGTTACTCCATTACGATTTTCATAAATACTGATAAAATACATCACGATCACGCAAATTAAGAATACAAAGCCCATCCTGTCGATGAATGGGATCTCATAAATACCATCCGCATCAGGTACTGCGAAACCCGCATGATACAAAAAGGAAAGGTCGATATAGTCGGGCGAGATTTTAAACAATACAGAAAGGATAAAACCCCCAATTGTAGCGAATAATGCTGCATTTGATGTCGTTTTCTTCCAGAAAAAGCCGAGCAGGAACATAGCGAATATCCCCGGTGAGACGAACCCGGTATATTCCTGGATATATTGAAACCCTCCTTTTTTATCTATCCCCAGATAGGGCGCAATGGCTACCGCGATGATCATGGATACAATGATCACCCATCTCCCTACACGAACCTGCTTGTCCTCATCGGCGTTGGGATTGAGTTTCTTCTTATAAATATCTAAGGTAAAAATGGTAGCTATGCTATTAGCCTTACCCGCCAAAGAAGCGACCACGGCGGCGGTCAGGGCTGCGAATGACAGACCTTTTAAGCCAACCGGTAACAGGTTCAGCAGCACGGGATATGCCCGATCGGCCACCAATTCCCCGTCCTGAGTCATTTCAGCGCTGAATACCCCTTCCTTGTAGAGAACAAAAGCAGCAATTCCGGGAAGAACCACAATGACAGGCATTAGCAGCTTCAGGAAAGCTGCAAACAGGATCCCGCTCCGTGCAGTGTGAAGATCTGCCCCAAGCGCCCGCTGAGTAATATACTGGTTACAACCCCAGTAGTTAAGATTCACAATCCACATCCCTCCTACAAGAATGGCCAGACCCGGAAGATCCATAAAATAAGGATCGTCTTTATCGAATATCATCTTAAAATGATCCGATGAGTTTTCCGTCATTAACTGAAATCCGCTGATTGCTCCAGAGGCACCATAATGCTCCGCTACCAGGTTTAAGGCCAGATAGGTAGTCACCAATCCGCCGAGCACAAGAAAAATAACCTGAATGACGTCGGTATAACCGATTACGTTCATCCCGCCAAGGGTAATAATAATCGCAAAGAGAGCCAGTCCGATCATACAAAGACCCAAATCAATACCTGAAATACTGCTGATCGCTAAGGCTCCGAGGTACAAGATAGAGGTCAGGTTCACAATTACATACAACAAAAGCCAGAAAACGGCCATGATCATGGCCACAGTATCATTATACCTCGTTTTAAGGAACTGAGGCATCGTATAAATTTTATTCTTGAGGTAGATGGGTATAAAAAAGACGGCAACGATGATAAGAGTTACTGCCGCAAGCCATTCATAAGCGGCGATGGCGAGGCCCATGGTAAAGCCTGAGCCACTCATACCAATAAACTGCTCCGCCGAAATATTGGAAGCGATAAGGGAAGCGCCAATTGCCCACCAGGTTAGCGAGTCCTTTGCGAGAAAATAAT
>CAZFQV010000224.1:0-4659 GCA_964521175.1 uncultured Sphingobacterium sp. | reverse complement strand
CTTACGAGCGCTTGAATTACCTTATCGTGTACTCAATTTATGCGGTGGAGACATGGGCTTTACCTCCGCCAAGACCTATGACATGGAAGTCTGGTGTGCGGCTCAGGCCCGCTGGCTGGAAGTTTCTTCTGTATCGAATTTTGAAACATATCAGAGCAACCGTTTGAAATTGAGATATAAGGGAAAAGAGGGTAAAGCCCAGCTCGCACATACCCTCAATGGCAGTGCTCTGGCTCTTCCGCGTATTGTTGCTTCTTTACTGGAAAATAACCAAACAGATGAGGGTATTCGTATACCCGTGGCATTATTGCCTTATACAAAATTTGACGTCATCGATTAATAACGCGTTTTTAGATAATATCTAATTAGCAATAACGTAACATTTTCTCACAAAAATCGTATAATAAAAAACGATTATACTTTTTTATGGGGAAGAGAATATTAGTATTGGATGATGACCCTGGGGTATTAGAAGCGATCGACTTATCGCTTTCCTATTGCGGTTTCCAGGTAAAACCACTGCTTTCAGCTGATAATTTATTTGCGATCATCGAGAGTTTTCGCCCCCGTCTGATCATTCTGGATTATCTGCTGCGCGGCAAGAACGGTGGGGAAATTTGTCTGGAACTCAAAAACGATCCCATAAAAAAAGATATCCCGGTGATCATGTTATCTGCCTACCCTGAGGCTGCCATAGGCAATTTCCAATTTAAATGCGACTCCTTCTTGCCCAAGCCCTTTGACCTTACCTCGCTGGTTAATGAAATCAATATCTTTATTAGCGCAGATCCACTCCTTCTTAAAAAATGAGGATCTTTTTATTTTAATCAAGACTATTAGATCCCTTCCAGAGCGATTAATCGATGATTGTGAACCAAACTGTTATTTGGTATACGCCATAAATTTTTTACCTTAGGACAAATTTTGTCAAAATATGAATATTAAGAAAATACTGATAGCAAACAGGGGTGAGATCGCTATCAGGATTAGCAGGGCTTGTAATGAGATGAACATTCAAACCGCCGCTATATATACCTATGAAGACCGCTATTCCTTGCACCGCTATAAAGCCGACGAAGCTTATCAGATTGGTGAAGATAATGACCCCCTAAAGCCATATCTTGATATTCAGGCCATTATAGACATGGCTAAATACTGCAAGGCAGACGCTATCCATCCCGGGTACGGATTTTTATCGGAAAACCCGGAGTTTGCGCGGAGGTGTGCAGACAATGGAATCATTTTTATAGGTCCGAGGCCAGATGTGATGATCGCTTTAGGCGACAAGATTACTGCAAAGACGGTGGCCCGAAAGACCGGGATCCCGATTATTGAAAGTAATGAAACCGATCTTAGCTCATTGGATATCGCTTTATCAGAAGCCAATCGCATAGGCTTCCCGCTGATGGTTAAGGCAGCATCAGGTGGAGGCGGTCGTGGTATGCGTGTGGTGAGAGACACAGAGGAGCTTAGCAAGGCATTTTCTGAAGCCAGGAGTGAGGCAAAAAATGCATTTGGTGATGATACCGTATTTCTGGAGAAATTTATAGAGCGCCCTCGCCATATTGAAGTACAGATAGTGGCTGATAGTTATGGAAATGTGATGCATCTTTATGAGCGTGATTGCTCTGTACAGCGCCGGTTTCAGAAGGTAGTGGAAGTAGCACCGTCTTTAAATCTGAAAGATGAAACCCGTGAAAAGCTTTACGAGTACGCAGTAAATATCACACGTGCAGTAAATTATAATAACGTAGGTACGGTGGAGTTCCTGGTTGATTCTGATGAACACATCTATTTTATAGAAGTTAATCCCAGGATCCAGGTTGAGCATACAGTAACCGAGATGATCACTGGGATCGACTTGATCAAGACCCAGATATATATTGCCGATGGGTACCGGCTTAGTGATCCTGAAATAGGCTTACCCGATCAGGATAAGATAATGAAGATAGGTTACGCCATGCAGTGTCGGATCACTACAGAGGATCCATCTAATAACTTTAAACCGGATTATGGCACTCTGATCACCTACAGAAATGCCACCGGCTTCGGGGTACGGCTGGATGAAGGGAGTACTTATCCTGGAATGAGAATTAGTCCATTCTTTGATTCCATGCTGGTAAAGGTAAGCACACAGGGGCCCAGCCTTGCGGATGCTTCACGGAAAATGAATCGCGCGCTGCGTGAGTTCCGTATCCGGGGGGTCAAGAATAATATCCGGTTTCTGGAAAATATTATCAATCATGAAGTCTTTGTTGAGGGCAAGGCAACTGTTAATTTTATTCAGGATTACCCCGAGCTTTTTAAAATAAAAAGTGGCCTCGACAGAGGTACCCGGGTGCTTTCATTTCTCGGCGAAATCTCCCTAAACGGGAATCCTGACGTGAAACATCCCGATCCGGGCAGGCGTTTAGATAAACCAGTCATTCCGGATTATGATCATAATACGCCATATCCGAGGGGTACTAAGGATATGCTGAACGAAATGGGCGCAGAAGCTTTCTGTACCTGGCTTAAGGATGAAAAGAAGATATATTATACCGATACCACTTTTCGCGACGGTCATCAGTCGCTCCTCGCTACCCGTATGCGTACCTACGATATGTTAAAAGTTGCAGAAGCTTTTGCCAAAGATCATCCGCAGACCTTCAGCATGGAAGCCTGGGGCGGCGCAACTTTTGATGTATGTCTTCGATTTTTACATGAAGATCCCTGGGCAAGGTTACAGAAGCTAAGAGCGGCTATGCCCAACATCCTCATTCAGATGTTGATTAGAGGGTGTAATGGCGTGGGTTACTCTGCCTATCCTGATAATCTGGTGGAATCCTTTGTTCAGAAAAGCTGGGAAAATGGGGTGGACGTGTTCCGAATTTTTGATTCCCTAAATTGGATGGAGAATATTGCTCCCTGTATCGAAATGGTTCGAAAGACAGGAGGCATCGCTGAGGGAGCATTATGTTATACGGGTGATATCCTGAGTCCTGCGCGCACTAAATACAACCTGAATTATTACCTCACGATGGCTAAAGATCTGGAAAACGCCGGCGCCCACATCTTGGGGGTTAAGGACATGTCAGGCCTGCTTAAACCCTATGCGGCCAAAGTACTGATCGAGGCGTTGAAGGACACAGTTAATATCCCCATCCACCTCCATACTCACGACACTTCCTCCCTTCAGTCAGCGACCTATCTGATGGCGATTGAAGCTGGCGTAGATGTAGTGGATTGTGCGTTAGGCGCTTTATCTGGAATGACATCGCAACCCAACTTTAACTCAATAGTGGAGATGATGCGGTTCCATGAACGGGAGAATCCGTATGATATTAAATCCCTCAATCAGTTTAGTAATTACTGGGAGCAGGTACGCGACTATTATTATCCTTTTGAATCGGGGATGAAATCAAGTTCCGCTGAAATCTTCCAAAATGAGATTCCGGGAGGGCAGTATTCGAATCTGAAGCCGCAAGCAATTGCCTTAGGACTTGGGGATAAATTTGAAGAGATCAAAGAACGGTATGCCGATGTGAACGAAATGTTCGGTGATATTGTAAAAGTTACTCCCAGCTCTAAAGTAGTCGGCGATATGGCCCAGTATATGGTCGCCAATAATATCAGCAAAGAAGATATTTTTACCAGAGGAGAACAAATATCCTTTCCGGAGTCGGTGGTGTCTTACTTCATGGGCGAGATAGGACAGCCGGAGGGCGGTTTCCCTGCTGAGCTACAGCGAATCATCCTGAAAGGCAAGGAGCCATTGACGGAGCGCCCGGGCAAATATCTCGCTCCGCTAGATCTCGAAGAAGATTACAGAGAGTTTAAAAAGCAGTTCGGCGAGGATCTGCCCTATACAACCTACCTGTCGTATAAGTTCTATCCTAAGGTTACTGAAGAATATCTCAAGATGTACCGTAAGTATGGCAGTGTAGATGTGGTGCCTACCCGGTTTTTCTTCTACGGTATGCGTCCCGGCCAGGATACGACTATTCAGATTGCTCCCGGTAAAACGCTGTTAGTCAGGCTTCAAAGTATCGGTCCTCCAGATGACAAGGGAATGCGTACCGCATTCTTTAAGCTAAATGGCCAGGTTCGTAATATTGAAGTGCAGGATAAATCTATTACAGCGATGACGCAAGAAAATCGTAAGGCAGATAAATCGAATCCGAACCATATCGGCTCGCCGCTGCAGGGGATGCTATCGAAAGTGTTTGTAAAGAAGGGGGATACCGTAAAAAAGAATCAGCCTCTATTCATGGTCGAGGCCATGAAGATGGAAACCAATATTGCGGCTAATTCTGATGGGGAAGTGGGTGAAATTATACTGCTACCCGGAACGCTGGTAAATACGGATGACCTCGTGCTTGAATTTGCCTAATCCCGCTTCCCTGAAACCGATCCGCGATCTCCTGATTAGTTTCTAAGTAATACCCTATAACGGTTTGCGGATAATGTGAGCAATCTTCTGTAAATGAGATTTTATAGACATTAGTCAGGAGACCCCGTGTCGTGGCACGGGGAGATGCCGGTTTGCATGGGAAGAACTTAAATTCCCCTTTTCCCGACGACCTGGGTGAGACATTCAAAAACAAGTTGCCCCATCGTATTGCAGGTTTTGAATACAGGGTTGGAATAATATTTAGACAGCCCCTCACGCAATTGCTT
>CAZFQV010000223.1:0-4693 GCA_964521175.1 uncultured Sphingobacterium sp. | reverse complement strand
GTCCTACCGGTATTGGCGCAGGATCATCGGGATCATAACGAAAAGATCGAAGCTATTAAAGTAGCCTTTATAACCAACAAACTTGATCTGACCACCGAAGAAGCACAGAAGTTCTGGCCTATTTACAATGATTATCAGAAAGAATGGATGGATCTGATGAGGAAAAAACGGGCTGCCCGGATGTCTGGAACGGCTGATGCAGATCAACGAATCAACATGGACCTTGATTATGAGAACAAGATGCTTGATTTGAAGAAGAAATATAAAAGACTCTACCTGAAGGCCATCCCCGTCGAGAAGATATTATTGCTCTATCAGGCTGAAAGGGAGTTTCGCGAGCATCTGATCAAGCAACTCAGGGGTCGCAGGGGCGCAGAGAACCACTAGACTTATAGGGGAATCTCTTCCCGGTAGGCAAGGATTTACGTACTTTTGTGCATGCTTAGCACCCGTCAGCTCTTCCTGCTCAACACCGCACAAACATCGGGTTTCCCCAGAATGCTGGAAGTGGAACGTGCTGAGGGCATGTTTCTATATGATCCCACGGGGAAGAAGTACATGGATCTTGTTTCGGGTTTTGCGGTGAGCAACACCGGCCATCGTCATCCTGAAGTGGTAAAAGCAATTAAAGATCAGGCTGATAAGTTTCTTCACCTTACGGTTTACGGAGAGTTTGTGCAGCTGCCTCAGGTAAAGTTTGCACATAAACTGGCGTCTATATTACCTCCGTCGTTAAACTCGGTATATTTTGTCAACTCCGGTGCTGAAGCAACGGAAGGAGCCATGAAATTGGCTAAGCGAGCCAGCGGACGTCATGAAATTATCGCCTGTCATAATTCTTACCATGGCAGTACGCAAGGCGCCCTTAGTTTGATGGGCAATGAATATTATAAACAGCCTTACCGCCCTCTCCTGCCCGACATCCGTTTTATAGAATTTAACCGGCAAGACCATCTTGAACAGATCAGTACACAGACTGCTGCGGTGGTTATAGAAACCATCCAGGGCGAAGCAGGAATCCGGGTGCCTGACAAAGCATATATGCAGAAGCTCCGGGCAAGATGCGACGAAACCGGTGCTTTATTGATCCTGGATGAAATCCAGTGCGGCTTTGGTCGTACCGGAAAAATGTTCGGCTTTGAAAATTTCGGAATCATTCCCGACATTTTACTGCTGGCCAAAAGTATGGGAGGAGGTATGCCGCTGGGTGCATTCATCGCAGACAAGGCACTCATGGACGCATTGAAAGAGAACCCGATACTTGGACATATCACCACCTTTGGAGGTCATCCTGTAAGTTGCGCTGCAGGACTTGCCAATCTGGAACTCATCATCCGGGAGAAGCTTGCCGATCCGGTTTTAGATAAGGAGGCGCTATTCAGGGAGCACCTGAGTCATCCTCTGATCAGAGAGATCAGGGGTAAAGGCCTCATGCTTTCCCTGCAGCTGGATAGCTTTGAGCAGGTACAGCAAGTGAGCGACAGATGCCTGGAAAACGGACTTATCATCGACTGGTTCCTGCATTGCGACACGGCCCTGAGAGTTGCACCGCCACTGATTATTTCGGAAATAGAAATTATTGAGGCTTGCCGTATAATTACCGAAGCTATCCTGCACTATTCGGCAGAATCTGAGGCATAAGATTCTATTTCAGAACTTTACCGATAAAAAGCTGTAACTTTGCACCTGAAAATTGCCGGGATTTTACCTGCGATTCAAAATCAATACATGTCATTCGAAAATTTAAATTTAATAGAGCCGCTTCTTAAGGCTTTAAAAACAGAAGGTTACACTGCCCCCACCCCCATACAGGAACAATCGATACCCATTATACTTGAACGTAAAGATCTGCTCGGCTGTGCGCAGACAGGTACCGGAAAGACTGCTGCTTTTGCACTTCCTATCATCCAGATACTCGAAGGCGGGAAAATATATGATAAAGGACCCCGGGCTATTAAATGCCTGATTTTAACGCCTACCCGCGAACTCGCCATTCAGATTGGCGAAAGCTTTGGTGCTTATGGCAGGCATACTTCACTCAAGCATACCGTTATTTTCGGTGGAGTGTCACAGGGTGCTCAGGTGTCGGCCCTAAAAAGCGGGATTGACATCCTCATCGCTACGCCTGGAAGACTTCTCGACTTGATCAATCAGAAATTTGTGCATCTGCACTATCTGAAGATCTTCGTTCTCGATGAAGCAGACAGGATGCTCGATATGGGATTTATTAACGATGTCAAAAAGATCATCACCAAAATTCCGCAAAAACGCCAAACTCTGTTTTTCTCGGCCACAATGCCTCCCGAGATTCAAAAACTGGCTAATACCATCCTGGTGGATCCCCTGAAAGTGGAAGTAACCCCGGCGTCGAGCACCGCGGAAACAATCGACCAGTCGGTTTATTTCGTTGAGAAAGGAGATAAGAAAAAATTACTTATCCACCTGATGAACGATAAGGTAATCAAATCAGCGCTGATCTTTACCCGCACAAAGCATGGTGCAGACAAGCTCACCAGGGATCTTGTCAAAGCTGGAATAAGAACGGAGGCTATTCACGGTAATAAATCCCAAAACGCCAGGCAAAAAGCACTGTCTAACTTCAAAAGTGGCCAGATTAAAGCGCTTATCGCAACGGATATTGCTGCCCGGGGTATTGATATAGATGAGCTTTCTCATGTTATAAATTATGAGCTCCCTAATATCCCGGAAACGTACGTCCACCGCATCGGAAGAACTGGCCGGGCGGGTTCAAGCGGCATTGCCCTATCCTTCTGCGACGAAGAAGAAATGGAGTATCTTAAGGATATTCAAAAACTGATCTCCCGTTCCATCCCCGTGGAAGAAGAGCAACCCTATCATTTAAAGGGTGCTGCATATATATTTACCCAGCCCCTAAAGAATAAAAACAAGGCTGTCAAAAGTTCTTCTCATACCCAGAACGGTGCGAAAAGCACTACTAGAAGGCATTTCGGCAACAAACGCCGATAAATACTGATGATCTAAGGCCTGCTTCTCCATCATCGCCCGGTTTGAAAATTCTTACCGGGCCGGTGACTCCGGCTGAACAAAACTTATACTTCGTTGTTTAATCATCACAGGAGCATGAACTTGTTGCGTTCCGTACAGGCAGATTTTACCTATACTGATTGCAACGCTGTAGTGACGATACGCTCAACGCCGCGATAATCATGTTTCTTGTTTTTATCATCCTAAGGAAAAGACAAAATATACAGCATGAAAATCGCATATATCTCCACCTATACGCCGAGAGAATGTGGCCTTGCCACTTTCAACTACAACCTGATCAGGGCTATCAATGCCGACAATGATGACGGATCGCTGAATGGTTTCGTTGTGGCGCTCAATGATACCAGCAATATCGATGAATATGATTATCCTTCCGAGGTGAAATTCAGAATCCGTCAGGAAGAAAAAGAGGACTATATCCGCGCCGCCGAGTTTATTAACCAGAGCGATGCGGACGCCTGCATTCTGGAACATGAATTCGGAATTTTCGGAGGCGACAGTGGTGTATTTTTGCTGCCTCTAATCCACAGGCTGGAAAAGCCTGTCTTTACAATTTTGCATACCGTCTTAAAGGAGCCCACTTTCCTCCAGCAGCTCATCATCCGGGAGATCGCCAATCAATCTGCCAAGATCGTTGTAATGAGCAAGCGTGCGGTAAACTTTTTAAAGGATATCTATCAGATTCCGGATGAAAAAATTCATCGCATAGAGCACGGAGTGCCCGACCTGGAGCCTAAAACCGATAATCCTGTAAAGAAGCTACCAGCATTTGAAGATAAAACTGTCCTTTTCACCTTCGGACTGATCAGTCGGAATAAAGGCCTCGAGACAGTTGTTAAGGCACTCCCAAAAATCGCAGAGAAACATCCCGATATAATGTATGTTATTCTGGGTAACACCCATCCGGGGGTGAGGAAGAACTCCGGCGAGGAGTACCGGGACAGTCTCAAAGCTCTCGCAGTGGAGCTCGGTGTAGAAAAGCATCTTACATTTATCAATAAATTCGTATCTGAGGGTGAGCTACATGACTATCTGACTGCCTGCGATATCTATATCACCCCATATCTTAATGAGGCACAGATCACCAGCGGAACGCTGTCATATGCAGTTGGGTCGGGTGCGGCAGTAATATCCACTCCATATTGGCATGCTCAGGAGCTGCTCGACGGGGGAAGAGGAATTCTTTTCGATTTTAAAGATTCTGAGAAACTGGCTGAGGCCGTTAACAATCTTCTTGATGATCCCAAAAAACTGAATGCCTTAAAAGCCACTGCGTTTAGCTATGGTAAAAAGCTTAGGTGGCCTGCAATCGGTCGTGAATATTCTAACCTAATTTGGAAATCAACGCTGGCGCCTTTAGCATTTAAGCATCAGAGCAGGTATATCATTAAGCCTGAGATTATGCCAGAGTTTAATCTGACCCATGTAAAGCGTCTAACCGACTATACCGGGATTATTCAACATGCCAAATACGGCATTCCTAACCTGAAGGAAGGCTATTGCCTTGACGACAACTCCAGAGCGCTTATCATGGCACTGATGGCCTATGAAGAAGACCAAAACCCGGAGGTATTTAACCTTCTTCCTATTTATTTAAGTTATATTCAGTATATGCAAAGGGAGGATGGCAATTTCAGAAACTTCCTAAGCTTTAATAAGGAATATT
>CAZFQV010000222.1:0-4706 GCA_964521175.1 uncultured Sphingobacterium sp. | reverse complement strand
CATGATTATCCATTCTGTTGAACAGGTAAAAGCCATATCGTTCGGAAGTGCTGGGAAGGCGTTCGCTGTATCCTCCGCCGGCGTATATAGTAAATTGCGAACCGAGATAGTGTGTATATCCCATGCTAACGTTTTTTAGGAAAGCGTTCCTGGATTTTGAGACGTCGTAACCCAACACCGAAAACTGAGCGATACCCATCTCTCCATTAATTTTGGAGAAGGCGGCGTCCAGGCGCATTTTTAAATCGAGTTTACTATGATCGTTCAGACTTATCTGATCCTGCAAAAAAAGTCCCGCAACACTCTGATGATTTTGGGGCCAGGTGAGCATATACATTGGAAGCCCTTTAGCGGGATACATGACCATGTCGGCTTTTACCCGATTATGATAAGCATCCAGCTTTACGCTGAACTGATGTTTAGCAGTTGCCTCGATCTGTGTTTGCACAAATGCCCCCTGAGTATCGCTCTGTCCGGGCATATCCATATGGATAGGTACCTGTGGACGCTTGGTATCGTCCATCGCATGGCGGATTGAATTGAGATATACCTTTGCTTCGATATTTTTCAGCAGGCCTTCATGCATATCCTGAGTGTAGGTAAGAGCTGCTATGTTTGCCCTGGCATTTCCAACATCCATGGGTAGGGCAGGATAGCCTATGTTCCACCCTTCATCAAAAAGAAGATCCGCCCTGAGTGTACCTGACTTGCTGAGCTGATACTTCCCTGAAATGCTAACATTTGCTTTTTCGTATTGGGAGAACGGCACTTGCTGATTTGCACCATTCCGATAATTACCGGCTTTCCGGTAGACACCGCTGGCACGAAGTGCCCATTTTTCAGAACCGTAGTTCAGAGCCAGAATATTTTGTACTGCCGAGGCTGCTGAATAAAAGCCCGACGCCAATGTGCCCGATAGTCTTCTCTCCTGGCTGAGTTCAGCCCCGGCGAGTTTTAGGTTCAGAGCGCCTCCAACAGAAGAACCCATCGATAGCCCTTCACCTGCAAATCGGACATCCATGCTTTTCAGGTTTACGGGCTCGATATAAATAGTAGCCGGGTCCATTTTGTCTGTGCATGCCCCGAAAAACTTCATTCCGTCAATAACCATGTTGATCTGCCCCCCACTAAATGATCTAAGCGTAGGCTCCATGCCGATGGGTCCTCTGCGGATTAAACTTATCCCTTCTATTTTAGAAAGGATTTCTTCGGTGCCTGAAAGGTTAGACGATTGGTAAAAAGATGATCCCGGATATTTGCTTTGAGTGTAAGCCCTGATGTAGACCTCATTTAAAATGAGATTTTTTATGGTGGAGTCCTGTTGCTGCTGGGCAAAAGTATATTGTCCGCATATCGTCAAACTGAGTGGAAGCAGGATTTTTAACAATCTATTCATGGTATTTAAAATAAAAGATCAAAAAATACAGAGTCAGTCTCCCCGTCTTTAGACAGGTCGATATTTATTCTCCAATCACCGGTCATTGTAAAATTAACCTTGCCGCGATAGTGACCGTTTTTAATATGTACCGGATTGATATTGTTAGGTGAGCCATGGCCCATACTCGGCATTTCCGGAGTGACAGTCAATGAGTAGGTTCCATCTGCCGGAAAATTCATCATATCTTTTCTGCGATGAATGGAAACTTCAAAATCATTGATACCCATCTTTGGCTTCACAGGTAAGATATACGCAATAGTGAGCCGACTACCATCTTTGGTAGTGATCGTTTTTACTCGTTCCGGTTCCGATTGTTTTATCACTAAGGGAATATCTGCCTTTCCGGCTTTGCTTTGTCCCTCTTTTTTAACCATCACCAACAGTCGCCAGGCGCCATCCGATCCGTTACTAGGCATGGTAAACACGGCAGCGCAGGGGAATAGCATATTCTCAGCCTGGTCAGTCTGTGGGTTCTCAGCAGGAGCCGAGTGGCTCATTTTTTGACCGGAATTGTTCATGTCCATTACAGGTGTAATTTCTACGTTAGCTTTATGGATGCGAGTGTTTGAAACGGAATCATACAGGGCAACATACAGTCTTTGATAGCCAGTTTTTAAACCCGACTCAGACCATACCTCTACTTTGACAGCGGCTCCAATAGCGTAGGCTTCGGAGATTTTTAGCAGGTGGTTTTCCAGCTCATCAATTGGTTTTGCTGACTCTTTTTTGCAGGAGACAACAGCTACCGTTAAAGACAGGCAGAGATATATTAAGAATTTTTTCATGATTTCATTAATAGATACAGGTAAGCTGATACAGATCAACGCAGATCACGGGAGGCTTATCCTGGATTTGTAATATTTAGTCTAAATAGCTTTAATTGATAAATAACTTAGGTGGGATTCAGGAGAGGGGGGGATGGAACAATTTTGTATTTAGATCAAAGGCGTAAAGATCGGTATAGTCGAAATACATAAACTCGAGGTCTGCAAATTGCAGAGTGTCAAGAAGGTAAGAATCGGTTATAAAAACAGGAATTTCCAGCTGTTTATGGATATTGGTAGCGTCTTTTTCAGCTTCATTTGCCATATCCATGTTCTTTTTTAAGAAACATTTACCATGGCAGTTCATTTCCGGCTTATCGGTATTTTCACAAAGCTCCTTGGCAATATAGCTCTCATTCATATTGAAAAAGGTGATAAGTCCTAATTTCATCATGCATTGAGCGCTTAATGCCAGTACTAAAATCAAACTAATTACCTTGTTCATTCCGGGAGAATAGTTTCACCAACAAAACAAAAATAGAAGTTATTCTTATCCCGGAATATGAGAATGATCCTGACGAATAATGATAGAGATCACTATTTCAATTTAAATGTATGTAAAAGGCTGTAATTTTGGATGATTCAGTCGGCATTAAGCTGTAGCGCGATCTTTTTAAGAAGATCATCCATGCTAAATGGTTTCTCCAAAAAATCGTCGGCTCCAGCCTCCCGTGCAGAACGAGCGAGATCCGTACTTGCAGATATCATAATGACCGGGATATCTTTTGTGGAGTTCCTTTTTTTTAGTTCTTTGCAGATATCCCTCCCGTCTTGCCCAGACATCCATATATCTAAAAGATACAGATCAGGAAATTGATTTTTCATTTCCAGTACAGTAGCTCCATTCAAGGTGGAAATCACCTGGTACCCTTCAAATTGTAGCATCATTTCGACAGCATCAACGATACCGGGATCATCATCAGCAATCATGATTGTTTTCTGATCGGTCATTGGAATTTTATAAGCAAATATTGAGCCTATAATTCCTGTCTTGCCTGAGACCCGCTCTAACTGACTGATAGTCTTGTTATTTATGAATACACTATTTTTATAAATTGGAGTATTTTAAATGGATAGCTCTAAATTGTACTGTTTTCAGAGCGTCTTAAATGTGTACCCCTTAGCACTCAGCGACTCCAGCACGCGGGGCAGGGCGTACTCAAGTCTGGGGAAGGCTTTAATGCTATCGTGAAATACAATAATTGAACCGTTCCGAGTAGCTTTGAGTACGTTTTTTAAGCATCGCTCCCCGCTGATCCCGGTATCAAAATCACCACTTAAAACATCCCACATAACTATTCTCATCTCCGGAAACTGATCACGTATTAATGCGGCCTGTGTTTTTTTAATCTTCCCGTAAGGAGGCCTGAAAAGCGAAGACTGAACCAGATCTGCACATTTCCTTACATCGGCTAAATATTCTGTGTCTGTGGAATCCCAGCCCTTCAGATGATTGAATGTGTGATTGCCCACCGCATGGCCGTACGCTAGAATGTCAGAATATATATCAGGAGATTTTATTACATTATCTCCAATGCAGAAAAAAGTAGCTTTGGCATCGAACTTTTGCAGGGTATTTAACACGAAAGGTGTAACAATGGGTATGGGTCCGTCGTCAAAAGTAAGATATACGCTGTTTTCTTGCCTGTTCATATGCCAGGTAGATCCAGGATAATACCATCTGAGCCAAAAAGGGGAATTGATAAGATACAAAAAAGGGGATTTTATATTAGCCAAAGATAATTATGTTATTAAGTTAACCGTAGAAAAATTAGATTTTAATAAAAAGCAGTTGTTTAGAGTTAATAAACGCATAGGAGTTTACCTTTGTAATCGAACCAGGTAAGTTTCTGATAGTTCAATTATACAGACATTAAAGATGAAGCAAATAAACCGAACAGGCATTACAAAGTATATTGTTCTGGCTATTTTAATACCTGCGTTAACAGGCAGGCTGAATGCCCAGGAGAAGATCACTTTAAGAAGAGCAACTGAGCTGGTTATCGAAAATAATTTGCAGATCAAGCAGGCCATGTTCTCCGAAGCAATTTCCGATGAAAATCTGAGGGAGTCGAGGAATGCCTTACTCCCCAGCCTGAATGCAAATAGTAGCTTAAACTTTAATTTCGGGCGTAGTATAGATCCACTTACCAATCAGTTTGTAAATCAAGAGATTACGTCTACGAATGGAAATGTTTCATCTAATACGCCTCTGTTCGGTGGTTTTCAGCGTCTAAATACAATTTCGAGGAATAAATTGCAGCTTGATGCTGATAAAAGCTATACTCAGAAATTGAAAAATGATCTACAGCTCAACGTGGTCACCAATTATCTTAATATACTAAACTCACAGGATCTCCTCACAGCGGCAAAGCAACAACTCGCGATCTCAAAGCAGCAGCTTGACATAGAACAGAAGTTTTTTGATGTGGGGAGCAAGACTC
>CAZFQV010000221.1:3993-4724 GCA_964521175.1 uncultured Sphingobacterium sp. | reverse complement strand
GCACTCAAGATCTCATTTACAGCAGGTAGCGTAATGGGTATCGGTGTAGCTGGCCTGGCGATCTTAGGACTGGGAAGTCTGTTCATCGTGTTTTACCAAATGTATGTTCTCAACGTCTATGGCAGTGTGAATGGTGTGGAAATGGAGAAAGCTCTGGAAGTGCTCGCAGGATTCTCACTTGGTGCTGAATCGATTGCCTTATTTGCACGTGTTGGCGGCGGCATCTATACAAAAGCTGCCGATGTGGGTGCTGATCTGGTAGGGAAAGTTGAAGCGGGTATACCGGAGGATGATGTGCGTAACCCTGCGACGATTGCCGATAACGTAGGTGATAACGTGGGTGATGTCGCTGGTATGGGAGCCGATCTGTTTGGATCCTATGTAGCTACCATCCTGGCTACCATGATTCTTGGTCGTGAAATTGAATCCGCCGATAATTTCGGGGGGATCGCTCCGATTCTGCTACCCTTGCTTATTGCCGGTATAGGATTAATCTTATCTATTGTAGCTACTTCTTTCGTGAGGATTAAAAATGAAACTGATAGCGTCCAAAACGCATTAAATATTGGGAACTGGTCGTCGATTATATTTACCGGAATTATCTCATTTTTCGCAGTACAATGGATGTTACCAGAAAGCCTGATTATCCGGGGTTATGAGTTCGCGAGAATTGATGTTTTTTATTCGATCGTTACCGGCCTGGCTGTAGGTGCGCTCATGAGTTTAATTAC
>CAZFQV010000221.1:0-3983 GCA_964521175.1 uncultured Sphingobacterium sp. | reverse complement strand
GAATATTACACGGCTATGGGCAAGCGTCCGGTACTCAGCATCATCCGCCAGTCATCAACCGGTCATGCTACAAATATCATCTCCGGTCTCTCTATAGGGATGGAATCTACCCTTGCTCCTACTTTGGTGCTGGCTGCAGGTATATACGGTTCATTTCACTTTGCGGGTTTCTACGGCGTGGCAATAGCTGCCGCAGGGATGATGGCTACTACGGCTATGCAACTATCGATTGATGCTTTTGGTCCGATCGCTGACAACGCCGGCGGAATAGCCGAAATGAGTGGCTTACCTCCTGAAGTAAGAGAACGTACAGATAACCTCGACGCTGTTGGTAACACCACTGCGGCAACCGGGAAAGGATTCGCTATCGCCTCTGCGGCACTAACCGCGCTGGCATTATTTGCCGCTTTTGTGGGTGTGGCTGGTATCGATTCGATAGATATCTATAAGGCCGATGTTCTGGCCGGCTTATTTGTAGGAGGAATGATTCCGTTTATCTTCTCTGCTCTTTGCATTTCAGCTGTAGGCCGTGCCGCGATGGATATGGTCAATGAGGTGCGTCGTCAGTTCCGTGAGATTCCCGGAATTATGGAATACAAAGCCAAACCAGAATATGAAAAATGTGTAGCCATCTCTACCAAAGCTTCCATCCGCGAAATGATGTTGCCTGGTGCAATTGCTTTGATTGTCCCTGTTATTGTTGGGTTCTCCTTCGGACCCGAAGTGCTGGGAGGTATGTTGGCTGGCGTCACTGTTTCAGGAGTATTGATGGGTATGTTCCAGTCGAATGCCGGCGGCGCATGGGATAACGCTAAAAAATCATTCGAAAAAGGTGTCGAGATTAACGGGGAGATGTTCTACAAAAAATCTGAACCGCATAAAGCATCTGTAACGGGCGATACGGTAGGTGATCCTTTTAAAGACACTTCCGGGCCGTCAATGAATATCCTGATCAAGTTAATGTCTATTGTTTCCCTGATCATTGCACCTCACATTGCTGTTGGTCCGAGCCTGAGTACCGCCACAAGTAATAATACTGGCATTTCCATTGATCACGTTAAGGCCGATATAATTACGAGTTCGACTGAAATAATCAGTCTTTCCGCACTTTCCAGCGGAGATTCGAAAACTAAATAAGTTATTCTAACAGTTCTTCCCGGGCACAGACCCGGGATTTTTTTTTATCAGCTCTTTGGGATTCTTCGCAGACCCGCTCCATTGTTGTGAATAAATGATCTTCTGTGAATCAAGTTTTATAGATTTATTGAGGAGACCCCGTGTCGTAGCACGAGGAGGGTACCAGGAGGGCACGGGGAGAGAATCTAAAAATAATTCTGCTATAGATGTGTGTCTAAAAACTCCTCTTTAATAATTTTCGGAGGTTTCATTTTTAACTTAAAAATAATTAGGTTTGATTCAAGTAAAAAACAGGCTATTTTAAGAAGTATTAACCAACTATTTTATGTTTCATAAGAAATCTATCGAACAGCTAATGTTTGAGGCCGGTCAGACGGGAGAGGGTACTTTAAAAAGATCACTAACCAGCGTTAACTTAGTGGCATTAGGGATAGGTGCTATTATCGGAGCAGGCCTATTCTCTCTTACCGGTATCGCCGCTGCAGAAAATGCTGGTCCTGCCGTTACGATCTCCTTTGCCTTAGCAGCCTTTGCCTGTGCATTTGCCGGATTATGTTATGCTGAGTTTGCCTCAATGATTCCGGTATCGGGAAGCGCTTATACCTATTCTTACGCCACGATGGGTGAATTCATGGCCTGGATTATTGGCTGGGACTTGGTGTTGGAGTATGCTCTTGGTGCCGCCACCGTAGCCGTCAGCTGGTCGAGGTACCTACTTGAGATTCTTCATAAATACGATATTAACCTGCCGCATCAGCTTATTGTATCGCCATGGGAAACCATGAAGCTTGGTGACGGCACCGTAATTGAAGGAGGGATAATCAATTTGCCGGCTATACTCATCGTGGTCATTCTTTCATTGATATTAATTCGTGGTATCCAGGAGTCGGCAAGCATGAACAACTTCCTGGTAGTTTTAAAAGTTCTGGTAGTTATCGTATTCGTTGTGCTGGGATGGAGTCACATTAATCCAGACAACTACGTGCCTTATATTCCTGAGAATACGGGTAAGTTCGAAAACTTCGGGTGGTCAGGTATAACCACCGGTGCTGCAGTGGTGTTTTTCGCCTTCATTGGTTTCGATGCAGTGTCTACTGCTGCACAAGAGGCCAAGAATCCAAAGAAAAGTATGCCTATCGGCATTCTAGGCTCTTTAGTGGTATGTACCATCCTGTATATTCTATTTGCCCATGTAATGACCGGCTTGGTTAACTATAAAGATTTTGCAAATGATGCTAAACCGGCCGCCACTGCCTTTGCAATGACGGGATACAACTTTTTGCAAGACGGACTTATCATTGCCATTCTGGCGGGTTATACTTCAGTGATGTTGGTCATGCTCATGGGGCAGTCGCGGGTGTTTTATACTATGTCTAAAGACGGCCTGTTACCGAAATTCTTTTGTGCTTTGCACTCAAAATTCAGAACTCCCTGGAAAACCAATCTTTTCTTCCTGGTATTTGTAAGTCTTTTCGCAGGATTTGTTCCGGTTTCCGACTTAGGGCATATGGTCAGTATAGGAACCTTGTTTGCTTTCGTGCTGGTATGTCTGGGCATAATGATCTTACGTCATACCCTTCCCAATGCCGAGCGTCCGTTCAGAACGCCTTTCGTTCCTTATGTCCCTATTATCGGAATTCTGGTCTGCCTGGGTCTGATGTATTCATTGCCGATAGAAAGCTGGGAGCGTTTGTTTATATGGATGGCAATAGGAGTTGTGATCTATTTCACCTATGGCCGCAAACACAGCAAGGTCAGAGCACTTGAAAACGGCGAGATCGTTGAGAGGGATCGTAATAAATAGAACTCACAGGCGCAAAAGGCTTCAAATATGATGAAGCCTTTTGCCTTTTTGCCCCGAACGCAGGATCAATAGCAATGAATAACTTCAGGTTTAATTACAACGAGATCCTTTCCGTCACGATGATCCTTTTCGCGATCATTGATATATTGGGATCTATTCCGGTTGTCATATCCCTCAGGAACAAAATAGGTTATATTCAGTCGGAAAAAGCCACGCTGGCTTCTCTCATTCTGATGATCTTGTTCCTGTTCGTTGGAGAGCAGATGTTAAAGATCATCGGCCTGGATCTTTCCTCATTCGCTATAGCGGGTTCTATGGTCATCTTCATCATTGCCATGGAAATGATTCTGGGGATTAATTTTTTCAGGGAAGAAGCTCCTGAAAGTATTTCTATTGTTCCCTTAGCCTTCCCCCTCATCGCAGGATCCGGCACCCTGACCACGCTTCTCTCTCTAAAGTCGGAATATGCAACTTCCAATATCATTGTGGGAATCATCATCAATATGATCTTTGTTTACATTGTTTTGAAGAATACAATCAGGCTGGAAAATTTACTCGGAAAAACCGGTCTTAGTATTTTGAGAAAGGCCTTTGGAATTATCCTGTTGGCAATAGCTATCAAATTATTCAGATCGAATACCGGGCTGTAAGCTCATCTGCCAGGCTTGATCAGCCGGGCAGCAAACATAGTATCAGCTTTATCTTCATAGCCCTTGATCAGCTCCTGTGATTCGAGCTTTAGTCCGCATTCGGCGATAAGATAATCTACCACATCTTCATTTTCGTTCTTAAATACTGAACAGGTAATATAGATCAACGGTTTTCCAGGCTTTAGATAGCTGATAACATTCGCCGCGATAGCTTTCTGTAGCTGCTGAAAATCCATAATTTTTCCTTCTGCAAACTGACTGACCATTTCAGGCGTACGCCCCCAGGTTCCGGAACCCGTACATGGTGCATCCAGGATAATGCCATCAAACTCATAATGATGTAATATCGGCTGTACGTTCTCCGTAAGGTCCAGGAGCTTTTTTTGATAGGT
>CAZFQV010000220.1:0-4739 GCA_964521175.1 uncultured Sphingobacterium sp. | reverse complement strand
AATCAGGGAACCAACTTTCATGTCATCCAACATGCTGTCGGGAAGTAGCAGTGGCGCTTTCTTTCCCGGGATTTGCGCAGTAGTAATAATCACGTCAGCTTTAGCAGCAATTTCGGCAATGCGTTGCTGCTGTTTTTGTTTATATTCTTCAGTCTGCTCAACAGCATATCCGCCAGCCTGTGATGCATCTAAGGCTCCTTCTACCTCAATAAACTTGGCGCCGAGACTCATAACTTCCTCTTTTACCGCAGCGCGGGTATCGAATACTTCCACCACGGCACCTAATCGTCGGGCTGTTGCTATAGCTTGCAAACCAGCCACCCCCGCGCCTAGTATCAAAACGCGCGCCGGAGGAATGCTCCCCGCAGCGGTCATTAGCATCGGGAAATACTTTGGTAAATGAAAAGCCGCCATGAGCACCGCTTTATAACCAGCGATATTGGCCTGGGAGCTTAGTACATCCATGCTTTGAGCACGGGTGGTACGGGGCAGCATATCCATGCTCAGGGTAGTCAACCCTCGTTTACTCCAATTCTCCATTTGATCCGGGTAACTTAAAGGACTATAAACACCCAGTATTACTGTATTTTTGTTAACGTGTTCTAAATCTTTCTCAGTCGGCGGATGAATGCTTAGTAAAAGGTCGGACCGTTTAAGTATTTCTTCCCTGGGATGAATTTCCGCTCCGGCGGATTCATATAAGTGGTCCGGAGCAAAAGCCCGTGTTCCCGCTTTTGATTCTATAAATACCTGAACGGAATTTTTCTTGAGGACAATAATATGCTCGGGGAGCAAAGAAACGCGATTTTCGAATGAAGGCTCACATAAAATTCCGATTATCATAAGTGGTTCCGTAATTTTAATTGGTTACTTACTAAAATACTCAAAAAGTATGGAGGAGTTTGTAGAACATCAAAAAAAATACATAAAAATTGTTTTAACTCAAAAAGCTATATTTGCGCCTCGATGAAGCACATACGTAATTTTTGCATAATAGCACATATTGATCACGGCAAAAGCACTTTAGCAGACCGTCTTCTTGAATTTACAAATACGATTACCCACCGGGAATCGCAGGCACAATTGCTGGACAATATGGATCTGGAGCGGGAACGGGGCATTACCATCAAAAGCCATGCAATTCAGATGGATTATATAGAAGATGGGCAGGCCTATGTATTAAACCTGATTGACACCCCCGGACACGTCGACTTCTCCTATGAAGTTTCGAGGTCAATTGCCGCCTGTGAAGGTGCTTTGCTCATTATCGATGCCTCCCAAGGTATTCAGGCGCAAACGATTTCCAATCTTTATCTGGCACTCGAACATGACCTGGAGATTATTCCAATCCTCAACAAAATGGATCTTCCCGGCGCCATGCCTGAGGAGGTAAAAGATCAAATTATAGAACTGATCGGCTGCAAACGTGAAGATATCATCCCGGCATCGGGTAAGACCGGCTTAGGAGTCGACAATATCTTAAAGGCAATCGTCGGGCGAATTCCGCCTCCTCAGGGAAATCCTAATGGCAATTTACAGGCTCTTATTTTCGATTCGGTATTCAATTCCTTTCGGGGTATCGTAGCATATTTCAAGGTTCTTAACGGGGAGATAAAAAAAGGTGATAAGGTAAAGTTCATCGCAACCAACAAGAATTATATAGCCGAGGAAATTGGTACCCTCAAACTTACCCAAAAGCCAAAAGACGTCATCAGTACCGGTGATGTTGGCTACATTATTTCCGGCATTAAAGAAGCCCGCGAAGTGAAGGTCGGCGACACTATCACTCACCAGGAAAAGCCGAGTAAAGAACCCATAAAAGGATTCGAAGAAGTAAAACCCATGGTTTTTGCAGGAATTTACCCTGTGGATACCGACGAATATGAAGAACTGCGAGAAAGTATGCATAAGCTGCTGCTTAATGATGCTTCTATTGTTTTTGAGCCTGAATCATCCGCTGCACTTGGCTTTGGCTTCCGGTGTGGCTTTTTAGGTATGCTCCATATGGAGATCATTCAGGAGAGGCTGGAAAGGGAGTTTGACATGACGGTTATTACCACCGTCCCGAACGTGTCATATAAAGCTTTCACCACGAAAGGGGTCCAGATTGATGTGCACAACCCTTCAGATCTTCCCGACCCAAGTAAATTGGATCACGTCGAAGAGCCTTATATCAAGGCAAATATCATCACAAAATCAGAATTTGTCGGCCCCATCATGTCGCTTTGTATTCAGAAAAGAGGAACCATTATTAACCAATCTTATCTTACCTCTGATCGGGTAGAAATGATCTTCGAAATGCCGATGGGTGAGATTGTGTTCGATTTCTATGACCGATTAAAAACTATTTCCAAAGGCTATGCGTCTTTTGATTATCAACAGGTGGGATATCGCCAATCGGACCTGGTAAGACTAGATATCCTACTCAACGGAGAGCCGGTAGATGCTTTGTCATCATTGATCCATCGAACCAATTCTTATAACTTTGGAAAAAAGATATGCGAAAAACTCCGTGAATTGATTCCACGTCAGCAATTTGAGATCATTATCCAGGCCTCCATAGGCGCTAAGATTATCGCAAGAGAAACCGTAAAAGCGATGCGCAAGGACGTGACAGCTAAGTGTTACGGCGGAGACATTTCAAGGAAGCGTAAACTGCTTGAAAAACAAAAGAAGGGTAAGAAACGAATGCGACAAGTGGGTAATGTAGAGATCCCTCAAACTGCTTTCATGGCTGTATTGAAGCTAGACTGATTAATCACAATTCGCGAATAGCGAAATTTTATGTTAATAAGTACAAAATTGTTAATAAAATCCAATTTCTAAATAAGCATGCAACTACTGGACGGGAAATATGTTTCTGAGAAATTAAAACAAAGCATCGCCGCAGAAGCGGCAGAAGTATTAGCGACCATTGGACGTAAGCCACATCTTGTGGCCATACTCGTAGGGCATGACGGAGGATCGGAGACTTATGTGGCCAGCAAAATTCGAAATTGCGAAAGAGTAGGATTCAATTCTACACTTTATCGTTATGAAAACGACGTCACCGAAAGAGAACTTCTTCAGAAGATCCAGGAGATTAACGGAGATGACAAAGTCGATGGAATCCTGGTACAACTGCCTTTACCAGCACACATATCCGCAGATAAGGTCACAGAGTATATTTCTCCTGAAAAAGATGTAGACGGTTTTCATCCTACTAATCTGGGACGCATGCAGCGGAATCTTCCCTCCTTCTTGCCCGCCACGCCTTATGGAATTTTACTGATGCTTGCAGAATATAAAATAGATACCGCTGGAAAGCATTGCGTAATTGTGGGAAGGTCCAATATTGTCGGCTCTCCAATGAGTATATTGATGGCACGCAACTCTAATCCTGGTAATTGCACTGTGACCCTTTGCCATAGCCGAACTCCGGATATCAAGAAGTTTACGCTGGATGCCGATATTTTGATCGTTGCGATCGGAAAGAAGAATTTTATCACGGCCGATATGGTCAAAGAGGGTGCGGTAGTAATTGATGTCGGTATGAACCGGGAGAGCTCAACTGTAACTAAATCAGGCTATAAGCTCTATGGTGATGTCGATTTTGAACATGTAGCCGCTAAAACATCCTGGATTACACCGGTTCCCGGCGGAGTGGGACTCATGACCATTGTAGGCTTGCTGAAAAACACAATTGCTTCTGCAAAAAATAAAATCTCCTAGCCTGGCTGTATTATTTGGGGGATACTTTAGAATTTTAATAGAAGGGTTTGCCGGGCAACCCGGCCACCAAACGATGTTTCCCTTACGACTCTGCTATAAATTAGCCCAATGCATCTGCACATATAAATGTTCACTAATTAAACATGAGTATATTTGCATTTTAATCATAAAATGGCACACCAAATTCCACCCGACGGCACTTTATTGCCCCTCATGGAAGAATTCTATACCATACAGGGTGAAGGCTTCCATTCAGGGAAAGCGGCATATTTCATTCGACTGGGCGGCTGTGACGTGGGATGTCATTGGTGCGATGTTAAAGAAAGCTGGGACGCTGAACTTCATCCTTTAACTGCTGCGGATCAAATTGTTACTAATGCGGAGAGATATCCCGGAAAAGCCGTAGTGGTGACCGGCGGGGAACCACTAATTTATAATCTTGATTATCTGACGATTGAACTTCAGAAGAGAGGAATTAAAACATTCATTGAAACTTCGGGGGCTTATCCCCTTTCCGGCCACTGGGACTGGATTTGTTTATCGCCGAAGAAATTTAAATCGCCGAGGCCCGAAATACTTCCATTGGCCGGTGAGTTAAAAGTTATCGTATTCAATAAAAGTGATTTTGTTTGGGCTGAAGAGCATGCCAGGCATGTGTCCGAAAATTGCAAGTTATATCTCCAGCCCGAATGGTCTAAGTCGTCTGAAATGACTCCTCTTATTATAGATTATGTAATGCAAAATCCGAAATGGGAAATCTCATTGCAGACGCATAAGTACCTCAATATCCCCTAGTCGTCTCTAGTCTGTCCCCCGAGGTCGGAGTGATTTCACCTCTTTCGTTCCATAAGCCACCGATATTCATTATCTTCATAAGAGATTCCAGCTTATTCACGCAATTCAAAACAAGCTATTTTGTGGATGAAACCCCATGTTTTTATGTTTTTATATCTGATTTCAACCGCGGGTTATGCTCAGAGACCGTCTTTGTCATCTAATATTGCTGCTCAGAAAGCATATATCCTGGC
>CAZFQV010000219.1:0-4765 GCA_964521175.1 uncultured Sphingobacterium sp. | reverse complement strand
TAGTATTTGTGATGAGAGAGATCCAGGAAATGAGCGTCCGTGAGACCATGGAGATAGGTGAATTTAATACCGTTATGCCATGGACTATGTTCAGCAATATGAAAAGCGAAGATCTGAAGGCTATTTATGCTTATTTGAAAACAGTGAAACCGGTCAGGAACGAGGTGGTAAAATTCAGTGCCCGGAAGGTGGAGCAATAAGCGCCGCGATCCCTAATATCTCCTGACCTTCATGCCCGTAAAAAAACCTTCCGGGATTATCCTTTCAGAAAGATTAAAAGACCTTATCTTTAGGGTTTCCATAACGATAGATAAATTGCTTAGGCATTCTGATTGATTTCCGCAGGAGAGCATGCCGGAAGCAGCTATTCATGAATAAAACAAAAGGAATACAATTGTCTGACATCATACAGCTATTACCGGATTCAGTAGCGAATCAAATTGCGGCCGGCGAGGTGGTACAAAGACCCGCATCTGCACTAAAAGAACTCATAGAGAATGCCATCGACGCTGGCGCAGACAAGGTACAGGTCATTATAAAGGATTCAGGGAAATCACTCATTCGGGTGATCGACAATGGCTGCGGAATGAGCCTCACCGATGCGCGGATGTGCTTTGAACGCCATGCTACATCCAAGATCAGAAAAGCTGAAGATCTTTTTGCCATTCGTACCATGGGCTTTCGCGGAGAAGCCATGGCCTCTATCGCAGCAATCGCACATGTCGAGTTAAAAACAAGGCGCCATGAGGATGAGCTCGGAACTTGTATACACATTGAAGGATCCGAGATCATTGACCAGCAGCCGCAGTTGGCTACGCCTGGAACGAGTATCAGCATTAAGAATCTCTTCTACAATACACCGGCACGACGCAACTTTTTGAAAAGCAATGCTGTTGAAATGAGGCATATCAATGACGAGTTTTATCGGGTAGCGCTGGCACACCCTGAAATATTCTTCACTTTTCACCATGACGACCAGGAAGTATTTCATCTGCCAAAGGGGAGCCTCAAGCAGAGAATCCTTCATCTGTTCGGGAACGCCTATAATCAAAAGCTTGTCCCGGTAGAAGAAGACACGAGTATTATTGGGTTGAAAGGATATATCGGCAAACCAGAATTTGCCAAAAAAACACGCGGGGAACAATTCTTTTTTGTAAATGACCGCTATATCCGAGATCCCTACCTGAATCATGCCGTGTTGAATGCTTATGAAGAGATATTAGCTGCCGATAGTTATCCTTTGTATGTTTTGTTCATCGAAATTGATCCTGCCAAGATCGACATCAATGTTCATCCTACCAAAACAGAGATCAAATACCAGGATGAAAAGGCCATTTATGCAATCATCCGATCAGCGGTAAAACGCTCCTTAGGCAAATACAATATCAGTCCGACATTGGATTTCAATCAGGAAACTGGCTTTAGCCAGATGATTACACCGAAAGCTCCGGGAGATATTATCCCACCGGCTATCAATTTCAATCCTGATTTTAACCCTTTTAATACCGCAGGAACGGAAAGAGAAATCCCCTTTTTACGGAACACCGGCCAGGGCAGGGATAATATCAGCAAAAACTGGGGTTCGCTATATGAGATAACGCAAACTAAAATAAATCAACAGCGCATAGATCTTAACAGTGAGTGTTCTTTGGAAATAGACGATCAGCAGGTATCAAAGTCCGGAAAGCAACAAATTTTTCAATTGCACCAGCGCTTCATCATTTCGCAGATCAAATCCGGCTTCATGCTTATCGATCAACAGGCTGCGCATGAACGCATCTTATATGAACGTTTCTCGCGGCAGCTGGAAAACAGAAAAGGTGCCAGTCAGCAAAGTTTGTTCCCCCAAACGGTTAACCTGAACGCGGGGGATTTCGTCCTGGTAAAAGATCTTTTACCCGACATCCAGTCGCTTGGCTTTCGCATCAGGGAATTTGGGAAAAATACCGTTATCATTGAAGGCATTCCGGCTGATATTGGAAGTAATATCAGTGAAGTGGAGATGCTTGAACATCTTATAGAGGGGTTTAAGAATAATCAGAGCAGCTTAAAACTTAGCAAAAGAGATAGCCTGGCAAGAGCACTAGCCCGTGATACGGCCATCAGGATAGGGCAAGAACTGTCACCTGCCGAAATGAATGTACTAATTGATCAGCTCTTCGCCTGCAGCATGCCGAATATATCACTGAGTGGTAGGCCTGTTATCAGTACCTTTGCGCTGGAAGAACTCATACAGCGATTTGAAAAATAGCATCAGCAGATAATATGAATCCATTAGCGAATATACCTCCGGTTGTCAAGAACCTGCTCATTATTAATATAATATTCTACATCGCTACGTTGGTGTTCGGTGGACCGATGATGACCCATCTACTTGGGGTTCATTATTTTGACAGCCCTGATTTCAGGTTCTGGCAGATATTGACCTACATGTTTATGCATGATTATTCGTCCTTATTCCATATTCTTTTCAACATGTTCGCTCTATACACCTTTGGGACCACGCTCGAATATGTGATGGGCTCCAAAAGATTCCTTAATTTCTACCTCATTACGGGCCTCGGGGCGCTTGGTCTTCAGTTACTTGTGCAGGCAGCGGAAGTCTATAGCATCACCGGCAGTGTCGTAAACCATGGCTCTTTTATAATTGATTCAGTAAAACGGACCATCAGCTTTAATCCTGAACTTATCAATCAGGAACAGGCCTCTACCCTGCTCGGGATTTACCTTACCCCAATGGTTGGTGCTTCGGGGGCCATTTTCGGTCTGCTCATCGCTTTTGTGGTGTTATTTCCCAATGCCGAGCTGTATATTATGTTCATCCCTGTTCCCGTAAAGGCAAAATATATTATCCCTTTGTATGTATTACTGGAACTCTTCCTCGGAGTGAAGCAGTTTTCGGGTGATTCAGTCGCCCACTTCGCACATTTGGGCGGAGCTCTATTTGGCTTTATCTTAGTAAAAATCTGGCGTCTGCGTCGCCATGATCATCTTCTATAATATGAACAGATCTATATTTAGTAACTTATATTATAAGGTTTTCCAATCGGGGAATGTGCTCTATCTGTTTCTGGGCTTAAATGTTATTGTATTCCTGACAATTAATATTTTTGCGATGGCCGAATTTCTGTTCTCCGGTCAGACTGTTGCTGCCGACTGGCTGACCCGACAGTTCGCCATGCCTGGTTCGTTTGAAGAATTACCCTGGAAATTCTGGACTATCATCACCTACATGTTCAGCCACCGGGCATTCTTCCATCTCCTTTTTAATATGCTCTGGCTTTACTGGCTCGGGATGATATTTCTGGATTTCTTAAATAAACGACAGTTTATCTTTACCTATCTGGCGGGTGGAATCATGGGCGCGGTGTTTTATCTGCTAGCTTTCAACTTTATCCCTGTATTTGCCAGCTCAGGTATGAGACTTCCTTTAATAGGCGCTTCTGCAAGTGTGATGGCCATTGTTGTAGCCACCGCAACGATGGTTCCTGATTTTACCATACGATTATTGTTTTTTGGCAATGTAAAGCTCAAATATCTGGCCCTGGCTTATTTCGTACTCGATGTGATCGGTATAGGAAGCGGCGGTGCGGGTGGAAGTATCGCCCATATCGGTGGAGCGGTCCTGGGTTTTGTCTATATCAACCAATTAAAGCGGGGAAACGACTGGAGCAAAATACTGGTCAGAAAAGGTACCCTCAGAGTAGTGAGGAATCCCAAACCGGCCGGCAAACCCTCAGGCACGCCTGACCAGGAGGCGATAGACAGGATCCTCGATAAAATATCCCAGTCTGGCTATGACAATTTAACAAGGTCGGAAAAGGAGCAATTATTCAAAGCCAGCAAAAATCGTTAAACCATGGCAAGAAAGAGCAAAAGGCAGGGTATAGGTTTTTTCAGTAAGCTTGTTCTTGCAGGAAACGTACTCGCCGTAATTACTCTTCTCATTAGTTATCTGGCATCTTATATCAATCCGGATCAGTTCTGGATACCAGCCTTCTTCGGACTTGCATATCCGGTGATCCTTATCTTAAATATATTATGTATTGTCTATTGGCTGATTCGTTCCCCGCGCTATGCCCTGTTGTCGGCGGTGACGATTCTTCTCGGTTGGAGTACGCTTACACGTTATGTAGGCTTCAGAGGAGAATCTGCCGTGATGGCGACGCCAAAGTCTTCCGAAAATTTTATCAGAGTGATGACATTTAATGCCCATAGTTTTAAAAAGTTTGGAGATAAAAATGACCGCTTCACCAAAGAGCAGATCCTGGATATTATCCAGAAAGAACAGCCCGATATTCTTTGTTTCCAGGAGTTTTTCACCCGTAAAAAAGGGGATTACGATTTTCTGAAACTAGTCAAAGAGATACTTCATACCGAGGAGTATTATTATAAACCGTCAATAGATAACGGGTATGAATCAATGGGACTGGCGATTTTCTCAAAAATCCCTATCAAAAATCGAGGGAATATTAAATTTACTGAAAAGATGAACTGGAATGAAGCCATCTTTGTAGATATTCAGGCAAAAAACAACATATTCAGAGTGTATAATGTGCACTTTCAGTCGATCAGTTTTCAGGCAGAAGATTACCGGTATCTCAGAGAGGTAACGGCGAACATGTCGACTGACGTCAAGTCACCGCGCAAAATCGGCACCCGCTTAAAGAGGGCCTTTGTAAAACGAGGCAGCCAGGTTCAAATCCTGAGGGAGCATGCAGACAGTTGTGTTACACCTTATATCATTGCCGGCGACTTTAACGAC
>CAZFQV010000218.1:0-4776 GCA_964521175.1 uncultured Sphingobacterium sp. | reverse complement strand
GGATTGGATCCGTGGTCAGGTTCAGTTAACCCAAAGCAGCCCATGTATTCACCGGAAGCAAGTTTGGGAAGATATTTCAGTTTTTGTTCCTCAGAACCGTATACATAGATGGGATACATAACCAATGAGCCCTGGACTGAAGCGGTTGACCTTATCCCCGAATCACCTCGTTCGATCTCTTGCATAATTAAACCGTATGAAATATAATCAAGTCCGGCACCCCCATATTCTTGTGGAATCGTCGGCCCGAATGCGCCTATCTCTGCCAGCCCGGGAATCAGATGCTTGGGAAACAAAGCCTTTTGGGCGAAATCTTCGATCACGGGACTCAGCTCCTTTTTTACCCATGTTCTGACGCTGTCACGAATCAGCTTGTGTTCAACGCTCAGGAGATCATCGATTTGATAGTAATCGGGCGCCTCGAAGAGATCTTTTTTGGTGGATCTGTTTACATCATCCAGCTTTCCAGTATGTAATGACATAGTAAATGTTTATTCAAAACTAATAAATTATAGAGGAGCAGCAATATATTTGAGATTTCTGATTTTTGAGTCTATCTTCGCCTTTACATATGACTTGGAAATTAATTAAAAACGAACTACCTCCTCACGCGGAAGATGTGCTTTTATTTGATGGGGGACAAATATATTTCGGATACTATAGCGAAAAATACAACCAGTTTATAGTGGCTGACGATCAAGTTTCACTGAATGACTTTACCCATTGGATGGGTTTACCGCCATTTCCGGCCAGCAAATAGTTTTGTGGTTATTGTATGCCCTGAATAGGCGGTACCTGGAAAAACCAAGCGCCAGGCAATAGTAAAAAATACCAGAGGAGAATCGGTGTCAGGCTGTTTTCTCTTGTTTTTCGTGTAGCTTCTTAGGATCTTTTTCTGGTGGTGTTGACGTGATTTCACCCCATTCATTAACATACGCCATCATATCCTCCAATTTTCCACCGGTTGAGTTTTGTTGCCGCTCTTGCTTACGCAGTTCTTTTTCTTCTTTTTTCTTAGCCCTTTTCTTTTCGAGCTGTTTTTTCATAAATGTTGCCTGGGATTTAGCCATATATCAAATTTTTTTAGTTAAAACGCCATACAGTGCTATCTCTCCCCTGAGAAAACTTGGTTAGGTGTATTTCAGACAGGACAATTCCTTAGCGAGGAATTCTAGGATGAATAGTCCCCCAGGTTAACCGTTGGGAACTAAATAAAGAGATCGCCTAAGCTTATCTTGCAAAGATACTGTTTTTAAAGGTCTTTAGCAAGTCAAACAGGCCTGTCATAACGGTAAACGATACGGCATGTAAACCTTTTGGAACCAATGATGTTAACGTTTATATTATGAACTAAACTAAAACTAATTAAAACTTTAATGAAAATGGATAGACTAAAAAACATGGCGGCCATATTATGGTTGCTGATGATCAGTCCCGCAGTGTTTGCGCAAGACAGCACTGCTACTTCATCAACAAGGAGTACGAGCAAGGTTGTTACAACACAAACAGTAACCGTGGAACCCTGGGTATGGATCGTAGGAGCAGTAGTGCTGATTATTATCATCGCCTTGCTTTCCAGGGGGCGGGGTAGCAAGGGAGCCGTTACAAACCAGACAACCTACACCAAGAGAGTGGAAGAACGTGAAGAGTAGAATTTTGTAAATTAACAGGGAATTAGGGCTGTAATCTATCTTATTTCGGGTATTCCGTAACTCTCTGCAGCAAAGCTCAGGTCAAGAAATTCGCCTGGGCTTTTTTTGTACAAATTTTTGTGCAAACCGTTCGTTAGCTACCTCTTTGATTTATTATATATTTTGAATCCCGGAAATATAAGATCTGATGTACATCAATATAAAGAATATGCGTTAGTCGGGGTTTAATAGAAATAAGAAAAAGATTTTCGATAGTCAATATAAATACGCCTAAATGTCTGTTAGTTAGTAAATTGAAGGACTCTCTTATTAAATTTCTGCCAATGTCAATTGTGGTCTGATCCATACAAAATCCTGATACTGCGAAACTACCCTGGCTGTGAGAGAAAGGTGGAAGAAAGCTGGTCCGAATTACAATGTCGCGGAAGAGTCACCAGCACCGTGAAAAAAAGTAAAACTACTAACATGTAGTGATGGAAAATCGCTAACTTCATTATCTTTATTATAAACATCAAGGATCGATGTGTTTGTATATAGCCGGACTTGCCGGGCGCTTGCAAAGAATAAATTGAAAATTTGAGCTTAGACATAAATCATGAATAAAAAGATCTTATCACTCGTTCTGCTTCTTATGGGCAGCCTAGTTGTGAATGCCCAGCGCATAGGCTCAACACCTGAATATATCAGATCTTTAACCTCCTTATGGAAAGGGGAACGCTTCCCCGATGGTCGGCCTAAGGTATCGGATTTGGTTTTGGAGCGGCTGGAGCATAATACCCTGGAGCAGATCTGGGGGTACCTGGGGGCAAGAGGCTACCGCAACCAGGTGGAGAAGAACTGGATCATATTGAAGCCAGGCCAGACGATGGTCGGGCGGGTAGTTACGGCCCAGTTCATGCCGTCCCGGCCGGATCTGGATACTTTAATCAAGGCCCAGGGAAAAGCCGAGGGCCGTTCGCAGCATGGAGGCAATAATATCTGGCCTATAGATATCCTGACAAAGGGCGACGTATATGTAGCTGATGGCTTTGGAAAGGAAAAGGATGGAACGCTCATAGGTTCAAGCCTGGGGAATGCCATTTATGGCCGGACAGGAAAAGGGGTCATCTTCTATGGTTCTATCCGTGATATGCAGGAACTGAAAGAGACTGAAGGATTTAACGCATGGGTGAAGGGTCACGACCCTTCCTATATCAGGGATATGACACCTACGTCGATCAATGCGCCTATCCGAATCGGTAGCGCAACGGTATTCCCGGGAGATGTAGTATTTGCCAATGAATATGGTGTAGTATTTATCCCTGCCCACCTGGTCGAAGCCCTTGTGTCAGCAAACGAGCTTACCGGTCTGAGAGATGAATTTGAAAGGGTGTTGCTGCAGCAGGCGAAATATCCCTCGGGAGAGATTCATGGCGACTGGAATGATACCATTAAGAATGAATTCCGGGCCTGGTTTGCCAGGTATCCTAAACAGACAACGGTTACGCCTGAGCAGTTGGAGGCTTATTTAAAGAGACAATAGTATAGGTGATGATCGACAAAAAAAACAGAGTATGAAAAGTATCTTACAACAGATTATCGCCAGTAACAAAGAGGAAGAGCATAAGTATGCAAGGTCGCGGCAGGAAGAGATAGACCATCCTGAAACGGGGACAAACAGGAGGAATTTTCTGAAGAAAACAGCGCTCGGAGGAATGGCCCTGGGAGGTCTGATGAGCCTGCCCATTGAGGATGTTCTTGCACAGACCACTTCTAAGGTGCAGCGTTCTTCCAGTCCGACGGATCTGAAGATCACCGATCTGCGGTACTGTCTGACCAGTGTAATGGGCGGAACGGCTATTATCCGGATCGATACCAACCAGGGGATTTATGGTCTGGGTGAAGTGCGCGACGCGGCTGATGTCCGGTATGCCTTGATGTTGAAAAGTCGGATACTCGGCCGGAACCCATGCAATGTAGAAATGATTTTTAAGCTCATCAGGCAGTTTGGAGGACCAGCCAGGCAGGCTGGGGGGGTCTGCGCGATTGAAATGGCGCTTTGGGATCTTTGCGGCAAAGCTTATGGAGTGCCCTGCTGGCAGTTACTTGGCGGAAGATACAGAGACAAGATCAGGCTCTATGCCGATACACCTGAAGCTAAATCACCCGAAGAGCAGGCTAAGCTTATCAGGTACCGCATTAACGAACAAGGTTATACCTGGCTTAAAATGGATGTGTCTATCGCCGAACTGAAGGGTAAGCCGGGAACAGTAGTAAATTCTAAATTCTGGGAAAATCAGCGCGGCGACCTTGCCCAATGGGGTGATCAGGATAATCCTATGTCGTACGGGAACACCATGCACCCTTTCACGCAGATACAAATCACAGAAAAAGGGCTCGAGGAGCTTGCGTTGATCGTAGAAAATGTTCGTAACATGGTGGGTTATGAAATACCTATTTCTACCGATCATTACGGCCATTTTGATCTGAATAATAATATACGAATGGGCAAGGCCCTTGAAAAATATCGTCTGGCCTGGTTCGAGGACATGGTCCCCTGGCAGTATACCGAACAGTGGAAGATTATTACCGATGCTCTGGAAACCCCAACGATCACGGGCGAGGATATCTACCTTCTGAAAGATTTCAAGCCCCTGATACATGCCCGGGCGGTAGACCTGATCCATCCCGATCTTGCTTCATCAGGCGGGCTGCTGGAAACTAAGCGAATTGGTGACTATGCAGAAGAGTTCGGCATCGCTATGGCGATGCATCAAGCGGGAACGCCCGTATCTTTTATGGCCAGCGTACACTGTGCTGCGGCGACACAAAATTTCTTAGCGCTTGAACATCATTCAGTAGATCTCCCCTGGTGGGAAAGCCTGGTGAAAACTACTGATGGCAGAAAACTAATAGAAAAGGGTTTTGCCGTAGTTCCGCTTACAGCTCCCGGACTCGGAATAGAACTCGATGAGGATATGCTTAAGGAGCATTTGCATCCGAGAGATAAATCGTATTTCGCTCCGACAGATGAGTGGAACGACAGGCGCTCGCACGACAGAACTTATAGCTGATCGATAAGCGTCTGAACCCAAATATACTACTCACCGCAGCATGGGCTTAATCAGCGGATCTTGTGTTTAGC
>CAZFQV010000217.1:0-4778 GCA_964521175.1 uncultured Sphingobacterium sp. | reverse complement strand
CTGGTTTTCTTATGTTTTAGAGCTGCCTTTTTTTTTTTTTTTTAGGCGGGCGCTATGCCCAATCAGCACCATTTATCGGCGCCGATATTTTGCAAAATCTACTCGTCCTTTTGGATATAGTTATGAATTATTTCTTCTATTTCCTGGTTTTCCGCAAGCTCTAACAGAGCGCGATTCACATCTAAAATTAACGGTGAGTTTGCCGGGAAAGCAAAGCCATACCCTTGTTTGTAATATTCAGCCTTGCTGATATAGAGATTATCCTTTTCATGATTTTTTAAAAAATAGAGTAGTTGTGGACGGTCAAAAACTACTGCGTCTACTTCTTTGTTTTCTAGTTTGGCAATAGCCTCTTCCAAATTATCCACACCTACCACTTTTATCTTTTTTAAGAACCCTTCTGAAGAGGATCCCGAGATGGTAGCAGCTTTTCTGCCTGAAAGCTGTTCGATAGTAGAGACTGTAGTCGATCCAATACTTGAAAGTGTCAGAGTACTTGCTATTCCGGCAACCATGGAAGTGGCGAAGAGTATAGTCACAACCATCCAGGTCCCCGCTATTATTCTACCCATTACAGTTATTGGCGCTTTATCACCATAACCCGTCGTGCTCATCGTTACAATGGCTAACCAGATACCCGTTCCGATACCTTGTAGCGGATCTTGTGGGAACTGTTCTGGTGATTTTCTACGTTCTGCTAGCCAAAACAGGGTTCCCACAATAGCAAGTATGATCACGAAAATTCCGATAGCTACCAATAATTTAAAGCTAAACAAGGGTTCGAACTTCTCCCATAGGCTAAGCTTGTCAGTCCGGGAGATAAGAGATATGCTTGAGTTGTAAAAGGGCTGCGAAAATCGCATTGTTTCTAAACGTTTCGCTGTAATGCTAATTGGCCCCACCACTAGATCGACTTTATCCTTGTTTAATGCGAGCAAAGCATCTTCTACATTATCAAAGTGAGCATAGTCAAAGCTCCAGGATTGCTTTGCAGCAATTCTGTCCCAGATTTCAACTGCAATACCTGTATTGTCAGCGAATACAAAAGGCTCGCCTCCGGCAACACCTACTCTCAATGCCTTTTGAGGTGCAATGCCAGCTTTCGCTTGTGCCTGTATTGGCAGAGAGTAGACAATGGCGCCAAGGAGTAAGAAAAATGGTGCTAATAAAAACTTATTTATCATGGTGTTCAATTCGGTGAGTCGATAGCGTCTTTATGCTAGGCAGCTGACTTAGGGTTCTCGAACTGCCGCGAAAAAGCGTATTTAACACTTATCTATTGTCAGATATTTGCAACAAAATCAACTCCTCTTTTGCGATTATCAACTTTAAAGTGCATCAGCAAGAATGGAGCGTCAAAGATTGATTGTGCACAGTAATAAGGACAAAATACATTGATTTTTTGTTTTATCTTTAAGCTACAAATATTAGGAAAACATATTGCAGAATACAAGGTTATCAGTTATACACCTTTGTTTACTGTTTTTCTAAGGTTTTTGTATTGGCTCTCCCGGTTAGCAGAGAGAATCAAGCCTAAGTCGCTCACTTGTATTCTCTCAGGATTTTAACATTCCATTTGGAAGCTTTCTCCTGGTGCAACCCGTATAGATGATAACTACCGCTCAATATTATGAATTTAACCCAGCTGCTTAAGATGAGGTAGGATTATTGTAATGATAGACATAAGATGGACGTCAGGATAAAACGAGTTTATGAAAAGCGGGAAAAGGATGACGGCATGCGTATACTCGTTGACAGACTTTGGCCCAGGGGATTAACTAAGGAAAAGGCAGCGGTAGATTTATGGTTAAAGGATATTGCACCTAGTACTGTACTACGAAAATGGTTTGGCCATGACCCTGACAAATGGGATGAATTCCAGAATCGATACCAACAAGAACTGAAGGAGAATAGGGAGTCTGTCTTGCTGCTCGAGGAACAGCTAAAGAAAGGAACGGTAACATTATTATATGCTGCAAAAGATAAGGAACACAATGAGGCACTTGTTTTGAGGAAGATGTTCCGGAGATAGTGATCCCAAATATCTAGCTTTTTTAGCAGGTGTCGGACTGTATTTTAAAAAATGAGTTAAGTTTTAGATAATATAAAGATAGTAATCATGGAGAACGATCAACTTTATCCCGAGTCTACCAGAGAAATCAATGAAAAGAAAGCTGCTCTGGCACCAGATATCATCGATGCATGGCGTAATTTCAGTAAGGCAGTGTTTAGAGAAGGTGCACTTGACGAAAAGACCAAACAACTAATTGCGGTCGCGGTAGCGCATGTAACGCAATGCCCTTATTGTATTCGTGCGCATACCGCACAAGCTTTGAGAAAAGGAGCCAATAAGGAAGAAGTTATGGAGGCCATTTGGGTCGCTTCCGAGATGCGTGCGGGGGCAGCTTACGCCCATGCTTCCATAGCCATGGATGAAATGGAAAAGCGGGAGAAACGTTAAATGAAGCGGGATAGGAGTTTATGAATAGGAGTGATTAGAATATATCAGATTAGAAAATAATACGTCAACATGAAAAAAATAGCGATTAATGGTTTTGGCCGAATAGGAAGGGCTGCCCTAAAAGTAATTATAGATACTCCTGAACTGGAGGTGGTAGCGATCAATGATTTAATGAGTTTTGACAACGCTGCTTATTTGTTTAAATACGACAGCGTTTATGGAATTTATGAGCAGGAAGTAGGTATTCAGGATAACTATTTAATTGTAGCCGGAAAAAAGATATTGCTCCTTTCTGAAAGGGATCCCGCAAATCTTCCCTGGAAGGATCTGGATATAGATGTCGTGATCGAAAGTACCGGCTTATTTACCAGGCGGGAGGACGCGGAAAAACATATTTATGCCGGAGCAAAAACGGTAGTAATATCTGCCCCTACGAAGAGCGTCGACATGCCTACGGTATTGCATGGAGTAAATAGCCGGGACGGGGAAGCAGCGATATTTTCCTGCGCGAGTTGTACAACCAATAATATAGGTTCAATTATCGAGGTAATAGACAGAAGAGTGGGCATAAACAAGGCTATTTTGAATACAATTCACGCGTATACGGCCTCGCAGGCCCTGGTCGATGCACCCTCAAGAAAGGACCATCGGATGGGTCGATCAGCTGCCTTAAGCTTAATTCCTGCCTCCACCGGGGCAGCAATTGCCACTACTAAAGTGTTGCCACGTTTAGAAGGTAAGTTTGACGGTATTGCGATTCGTACTCCGGTTCCTGTCGGTTCTATCTCAGATATAACTTTTATTGCGGCAAGGTCTACCTCTGCTGAGGAGATCAATGCTATTCTAACCGAAGAGTCAAAAACCGATCGTTATAAATTAGTGTTGTCTACATCAACTGAACCGCTGGTTTCGTCTGATATAATCAAAAGTCCGTTTGCCGCTGTTGTAGATTTAAATATGACCAGGGTAGTCGATGGTGATCTGGTAAAGGTTATGGCCTGGTACGATAATGAATGGGGTTTTACGAATCAAATGATCCGGGAAATTAAGAAACTATAGTGCCTTCAATCGGGCGGGCCGGAAAAGGAGCAGAGCCATAATTGATGCAGAGTTTCTTTAGTAAATTCAGCTATTGCTCCGTAATGTCTTAGGCTGCTTTGGCTTAACTGAGCTGGCCTTTTTCATAGCTTTTCGAATGTCTTTTACTACAAACTCTTTTTCTAAAATCGAAAACATTCCATTTTTTTCAAAGTCATTTCTCAGGTTTTCTTTGATTCCTGAGATTATTACCTGGATACCTCTTACTTTAAATATCCTGATAATTTCTTTGATACTCTGGTAGCCGGTTGCATCGATAAACGGGACATAACGCATTCTAATAATGATGACTTTAGGCCTTAACTGGGTATTGGTGACTGTTTCCTGAAATTGGCGGGCAGCCCCAAAGAATAGCGGCCCATTTATTTCGTACAGCAGCACATCCTTTGGTATATCCATCAATTCTTCATCAAACAGGCTTTCTCCTTCTCCGGTGTCAGATTCTATATTCTTAACATGAACAGACTCACTCATTCTTTTCATAAACATAAAGCTTGACAACACTACTCCGATTTCTATAGCAATGACCAGATCAAAAATTACCGTTAAAAAGAAAGTGCTGAGAAGAATGATAATGTCCATTTTGTTGCCTTTCAAAATGGATTTAAACTGACCCCACTCACTCATATGGTAGGCGATGACGACCAGTATACCGGCGAGACAGGAAAGTGGTATCAACTTGGCATAAGGCGCAAATAGAAGCATGATCGCCAGCAAGACCAGACTATGTACAATGCCGGCAATCGGCGTGCGGCCACCATTCTTGACATTGGTAGCTGTTCTCGCAATAGCACCGGTTGCGGGGATACCGCCAAATAATGCAGACGCAATATTGGCGCCTCCCATCGCAACTAGTTCCATATTCGAGCGATGTTTACCTCCAATCATTGAATCTGAAACCACTGCAGAGAGTAAAGATTCAATGCTGCCTAAGATAGCAATCGCAAAGGCTGGTTGTATGAGCGCTTGGATGGTGCCAAAGTTTACACTTGGCATATGAGGCAAGCTAAAGTGGTTGGAAATTTCTCCGAAACTACTTTCTATTGTGTCTACTGGGATACCTGTTGCCTTAACTACAATGGTGGATAGTAGTATTGCGACTATTGACCCTGGAATTTTCTTTACTATTTTCTGAAAATAGACGGTGATAATAATAGTGATAACCGCAATAGATATGGCGTACCAATTTACCTCATTGAAGTGCTCAAAGTAGACGATC
>CAZFQV010000216.1:0-4780 GCA_964521175.1 uncultured Sphingobacterium sp. | reverse complement strand
CTTTACCGTAACTTCCGCATCCTGCATGCCAACAGTGCGACCTATATTTTTGAATTTCTCTATCAGGATTTGCATACTCAGTTTGCCGTACCTGAGAAAGAAAAGTTTTTCAACTCTATCCAGGTGAATGAGAATTTAGTGAAAAAAGATCAGTTCACCACTGATGAGATCAACAAAAACAATACGGTGGATAAGACGCCGCTGTTTTGGATAATTCCGGTCGGCTTAGTTTTATTGATCCTGATCTACGTTTTCGTCTGGGGGAGCTGGAGAAGACGGCGATAATTGATAAATCGCCGTTGCCGGCATTTCAAAAGTATCTTGCTGCTCAAACACCGCAATCATACCGGTGGCCTCCATAATTTCATCTTCGTATTGTTTGCGGGTGATGAGAAGTGCATGGGGATGCTTCTGCATAAAAATCTTCAGGCTATCCGCAGTGTTTACCCGGGGAATAGTACGTTGAAGGTTAAAAATGTAGGCGGGATTAAACATCTTATAATAGACCAGGTCAGGCTGCGCCTTTACCAGAGTCAACGAACCCGCCACCGGATTAATGGAATAGACCTCGGGGTATGCCCTACTGAAGAAGAGGATATTCGTCAAGATAAAAGAGAGCCCTAAACTGAGAATGAACAAGGTAAATTGCCTTCTTAGTAAAAAATACCAGCCCGGGATGAGCGCCAAAGGCAAAGCCATAAACCAAATCCAGGCCCCTGCTGCACTGCTCAGGCTTGAGTCGGCTTTCAACACAAAGAAAACCGCTATCGGCAGTCCGATGGCAACAAGGCTATATAAAACATAAGCCCATCTCAGTCCCTTTAATGATATGCCAATTTCGTCTATCCTGGACAATAAGTAAGCGATGATCATTGCCATAAAGGGATAAGCCGGAGTAGTATAATTGGGCAGCTTGGTTTGAGAAAAGGAGAAAAACAGGATGATGCCAAAGACGATACAGAGCAAGAACACCATAACATCGCCCGGGCGCTTCTTAAAGACAAACAATGTCGCCTGAACACCAAAAAAACCAAAAGGCAGGAGCCCGACAAGCACCATAATCAATGGCAGCAGAAAAAAGCCGCCATGACCTTCCATAGTGTCGGAAAACCGCTGGATATTATGTTTAAGAAAGAAGCCTTCTGTCCACTCACCCCCTGTCGCCACATAATTCAGCCAATACCAGGGCAGTGCGATAGCCAGCGTGATTAGTACTCCTTCCGGAATGCGGCAAGAGCGTATCAGAGACCAGGTTAACTGCCTGATCAGCAGATAGACTAACATGATCAACCCGGGTAGGGCTACCGCCACCGGACCCTTGACGAGCAGTCCGAGACCAAAACAAATATACATCAGCCATAGCCAGATCTTACGCCGTTCAGTCGTGAACACATAAAAGCTCATGAAGGCAGCACTCATAAAAAATATCAGATAAGGATCGGGCACTGCAAGCCGCATCTGGAAATTAAAATGAAGCGAAGCCAGCAATACCAATGCACTTAGTCCTCCTGCTTTTTCGCCGAGATACTTCCGGCAAAATAAAAAGCTGATTAGAATAGTCAGGGCGCCGAAAATCACCGAAAAAAAACGTGCGCTGAATGCCGAAATACCGAATATCTTATAAGACAAGACCATGAAAAAATAGTGGAGCGGTGGCTTATCCGTCCGGAGTTCCCCATTAAAAGTGGGAACGATATAATCGCCGGAGACGAGCATTTCGCGTGCACATTCGGCATTTTTAGCCTCATCCAGAATATAAATCATCGGTTTATCCAGATTGATCAATAAAACGACCAGGCTTAGTAAAAAGAGGATCGAACTTTTTGCCGATACACTAAGCTTTCTCAAACAGCCTCCTATCCAGTTTAGATGAGTAAAACCAATCGGTATTTTCAAGCCACCAGATTAGCATAAAGGTAAGAAGCACTCCGAGCAAGGCGCCTACAAAGACATCCTCGAAAAAATGCTGAGCCAGATAGACTCTTGAAAAAGCAGTGAGAATAGCAAACACCAGAATTACCCAATGCCTGTTCTTATGGGGTAAGAGGTAGGTTAGCACAACCGCCAGGGTAAACGCAGACGCACTATGTCCGGATGGGAAACTATTCCATTCATGAATCGGGTATCCCTCTATGGTTCGGATGGGGTTAAGTCCTTCAAAAAATTTCCCCGGCCGGGGCGAATTATACATCCTCTTGAGCACCTGCACGACCAGGGACGAAAATGCGAAAGCCATTGTCGTAAGCAAGGCATACCGATATTTGATCAATAGCATCCCTAATACAACCAAAATAACCGTAAGGCCATCACCCAACATAGTGAAGATCTTAAAGAATCCGTCGAAGAAGTCATTGTGATACCTGTTGGTCAGCATAAAAAGATCAGGTGAAGGTAGAGGCAGGCAATCGCCAGGATCAGGAAAGGTATAACAAAGGAGCGATGCCTTCTTAAGAGGCCTGTAAAACTGGTATTAATTACTTCAGTGGAACGTTTCTTCAAAACTAAAAAACTTTAAGGGTGATTGAACGCTTATCAGGAAACGGCAGCATTCTGCCGGCCTCTTGCTAGGAGATACGGGTCAGTTCGCTATCATCCTGAGACGACACAATTAGCGGCACCCGTTCTACGGTTACAAAGCTGATATCGAGTCCGAAACCCCGCTCTTCTGAAAGCGAGAATTTCTTGAGGATGAAATAATAATCCATAGTAAACTTTTCAATAAAACTCAGCACATTTGATTTTGATAATACCTTTTCCAGCACAATGAACCTGAAGTCTCCAACGATTTTATGTTTGTTCAGTGAGGTGTATTTACTGGTTATATCTATCTCCCCATTTCTTACGAGCTCCTCCACCACTTTCCTGTACAGTACATTGATCTGTTGCTCAATACGGAAACCCAGCTTAAAATCGATACGAATGAGCTTGTTGGGTATCAGGAAGTCCACCTCATATTGCCGGGTGAACGGCTCATCCGTGACATCTACATGGACCAGCCAATACACGTCCGCTCGTTTAGGCTGTTTCTGCAGGATAGAGTACATTATCTTCGATTCGATCTCCGAATTAAAGTTAGCGCTGGTGAGGTAAACCAGTTGGGATGCATATTTGGGTACGGACTCATCTTCGCTGAGTTCTTTAATAATCGGATAATAAGCGTCTATTTCAACAAATTTTACAAAGCGGTTTTTAATCCTGCGGGCCGAGGACCAGGCCCACATTACCGACAAGATCAAACAGGCTAGCAACAAGGTGAACCAGCCTCCGTGAAGGAATTTAGCCATATTAGCGACTAAGAAGCCCAGCTCAATGGTTCCGTAAAAGCATACGAAAATAGCAATGGCATAATTCGGAATTTTTCTGCGCTTGAGGAAAACCGTCACTAAGATGGTCGTCATCAGGAAGGTTAAGTTAATAGCCAGACCATAAGCGCCTTCCATATTTGCCGATTCGCGGAAAATCAGTACCACGATGATACAGCCAATCCAGAGTATAAAGTTGATGGATGGGACATATAGTTGTCCCTTCTGATTACTGGGGTAGACGATTTTTACTTTCGGCCAAAGATTTAAGCGTACCGCCTCTGAGATCAGCGTAAAAGATCCGGAGATCATGGCCTGGCTGGCAATGATCGCTGCGGCGGTGGCTATCCCGATCCCAAAAATTAAGAACCACTCGGGCATAAGCTTGTAGAACGGATTGTCTATGGCATTGAGCATGCTGCCCTGATGCTGCCATAGCCATACTCCCTGACCAAAATAATTCAGGATCAGACATATTTTCACATAGATCCAACTGATCCGGATATTCGCACGTCCGCAGTGTCCCAGGTCGGAATACAGCGCTTCAGCACCCGTCGTACAAAGGAATACTGCTCCTAAGATGTACAGGGCATTTGGATTTTCAATTAGGATGGCCACGGCATAGTAGGGACTAATTGCCTTCAATATCTCGGGAAACTGCACCAGATAGACGCTGCCCAATACTGCCATCATGGTAAACCAGATAAACATCACCGGACCGAAGGCCTTGCCTACAATAAAAGTTCCGAACTGCTGGATGAGAAAGAGGACGGAGATGATGACGATAACGATGGGTATGGTCGGTATCGCCGCATAATACTGCCTCAGACCCTCCACGGCAGCCGAAACCGTAATCGGCGGGGTGATCATCCCATCAGCAAGCAAGGCTGAGCCCCCGATCATCGCCGGGAGAACAAGCCATTTTCCCCTGGATTTGACCAGCGAAAACAAGGATAATATCCCCCCTTCTCCCTTGTTGTCGGCCCGTAACGTAATTATGACATACTTTATTGTGGTCTGCAGGGTTAAAGTCCAGAAGATACAGGAAAGCCCCCCCAGAATCAGGTCTGTAGTGATGACCCTGTCGGCTACAATTGCCTTAAAAACGTATAAAGGAGAAGTGCCAATATCTCCATAAATAATGCCTAAACTAATCAATAAGCCGGCTGAGGATAATTTATGGAGGTTTTTTATCTTTGACACAGGAATAACTTTATGGAACAAAAGTACATCTAAATTGCAATTAAACAACGATCCATTTTAATGGTTAGAGCGTCCATAATCCGCAAAAATCAGCAGCAAAATTAACACAAACGACACATTTTAGTTAAATATTGTTAAAAACTTTACACCTGTCAATCCGTATAGATAATAAAGCGTTATATTTAGGCTTTAATTGCGTATGAGGAACATTTACCTGGGATTCTTCTGTTTTATCTTTACAAAATTTTTCAATTAAAAACATTATTAATTCTCAA
>CAZFQV010000215.1:0-4802 GCA_964521175.1 uncultured Sphingobacterium sp. | reverse complement strand
CCCGGTTGATGAGGGCCTAAAAAGCTTTTTGTCGGCATAAAAAGTACCGAAAGGAATCAGTGAGGCCAGGAAACTCAGGCCAACCTTAGGTAGCGACCATTTATAAACAATGGTTACATTAATTAATAAGCCGACATAGAGAATGAACAGTAGGCCATGAATCATTCCAACAACATAGTTCGGTCCGGGCATTTCATATCCATATTTCAATACCATCGTAAAACCGATAAGAAGAAAAGAACAGCCTTCCAGGAAAGCAACGAGGCGAAAACGACTTAAAGGGGTGTCAAACATGTCAATTACTATTTATATGATTAACCTGCAATAATCAGCTTTTGAAATGAGTTTAAGATCACAGGAAAGTAAGAATATAGCATCACTCGCAAAATAAACCATCATAAGAAACGTCTTTAGGCACTCGAATGCGGCGAACCGAAAGAGAAATGATCCCCCGGAAGAGAACCAAACCTGAACCTGGTCTTTAAATGAAAGCTAGCTGGATCAGCAAATTCAGGAAATCCAGATCACGAAGTCGGCAATCAGCATCTCAACGGATCAATGGGTCTTTTTCCTTGGTAAAATGATTATATACGAGGCCATCCAGAAATGCAGGAGCTAGTTTATTTAAAAAGACCGTAAGCTTTCCCTGAGCCGTCATGATCAACGACCGCTTGTGCTTTTCCACTCCCCGGGCAATCCTCCGGGCAACCTCATCGGAAGTCATCATCTTACCTTCTTCCATGCTGGTATCCCCCTGGGCGCTGCCATCTTTCACCAGTGCGGAATAACGGATATTAGAAGCTGTGAATCCGGGTGAGGCGATCATTACATGAAGTCCTGTTTTCAGATTCTCAACCCGCAAAGCTTCGAGAAAGCCATTTAGAGCAAATTTAGAAGCCGAGTAACCTGTTCGACCAGGTAAACCGCGATAACCGGCAATAGACGAGACACCCACAATACTGCCCTTACTTTTCAACAATTCCGGCAGAGCATGCTTAGTGCAATACACTGCCCCCCAGAAATTAACATCCATTAAATTACGCAATACCTGCAGGTCGAGATCATTGAACAATGCCCGCATCGAAATCCCGGCATTGCAAATTAGCACGTCGATCCGTTGAAATACCAGTGACGCCTGGCTGATTAATTCCTTACAATCTGACTCTTTGGACACGTCACATTTGACAACCACCACTTGTATACCAAAACGCTTTTCCAGGTCTTTACCAAGCTTCGTTAGGATATCGTACTGCCGTGCGCCAAGAACAAGATTTGCACCCCTCTTGGCGAATTCTTCAGCACATGATCTGCCTATGCCCGATGAAGCGCCTGTAATTATAACTGTTTTGGTTCTCAGATCCATTTGGCTTTTATTAAATGTAAGGTCAACATTAGCGAGAGAGTGTATTTTCATAGAGGACCCGGGTAACAATTGAGCGTCCCAATGTGATTTCATCCACATATTCCAGCTCTCCTCCAAAAGCAATACCTCTGGCAATCGTACTGATCCGCACCCCGCTATCCTTCAGCTTTTTATATAGATAAAATATAGTGGTATCGCCCTCCATGGTTGTGCTTAATGCCAGGATAATTTCTGAGACACCCCCCTGGCTTACTCTTTCCACTAGCCCGTCTATATTCAGATCAGAAGGTCCTACGCCGTCCATCGGCGATATTAAGCCTCCCATCACGTGATATACTCCATTGTATTGCCCGGTATTCTCAATAGCCATCACATCCCGCGTATCCTCAACGATACAGATCAATGATCTGTCTCTCTTGACCCCACTACAGATTTCACATACTGGATGGTCTGAGACATTATTACAGGTTTCGCAAAAGCGAATATCATTTCTTAGTGTCGTCAGTGTATTAGAAAATTTCTCAACATCAGCCGGCGATTGATTTAAAAGGTGAAGCACGAGCCTCAAAGCAGTTTTGTTGCCTATTCCGGGTAAGGACGCAAATTCATTTACTGCATTTTCTAGCAGCTTCGACGAAAAATTCATAGTGCAAATTTAAATTTAAATACTTAATCTCCCACCCGAATTATGCTGACGATTATAACATATAATTATATGTAGACCGTAATGAATTAACTCATTAATTGAAATGAATTATTAAATTAGTCCCTCATCTTAAAAAATATGTCGCCAGCATTACTACTTAGCTTCCTTATCGGATATTTCCTGATACTCACTTTAGTATCTTATTTTACCTCAAAACAATCTTCCGATAATTCCACATTTTTTACGGCTAACCGAAATTCGAAATGGTATCTCGTGGCATTCGGAATGATCGGAACAGCGCTGTCGGGAGTAACTTTCATTTCGGTACCCGGAGAAGTAGGTAATCCGGCAGGAAATGAGTTTAAATATTTCCAGTTTATCATTGGGAATGCCATTGGATTCATCCTTGTCGCAACTGTCCTGCTACCCTTATACTACAGGATGCAACTCACTTCGATATATACCTATATCGAGGAAAGACTGGGCACCCATAGTTATAAAACTGCTGCCAGCATATTTCTTGTTAGTCGTACAATTGGTTCGGCATTTCGTCTGTATCTTGTAGTAATTGTTTTACAGCGCTTTATCTTTGATTCCTACGGGATCCCCTTTTGGGCAACGGTACTAATCGCGCTGGCCCTGATTTGGTCATATACGTTTAAAGGTGGTTTAAAAACCATCATTATAACAGATACATTGCAAACGACATTCCTGGTATCGTCGGTTATCTTAACTATTTACTTCATCTGTTCAAGTCTTGGTCTCAACATAGTGGAAGCCTTTGAAACCGTAAAAAACAGCGGTTATTCCAAGATATTCTTTTTTGAAGATTTCGTAACTAACCGGTTCCATGTAAGCAAGCAAGTCCTGGGAGGGATCTTCGTAACTATAGCTATGTCTGGTCTCGATCAGGATCTGATGCAAAAGAATCTGAGCTGCAAAAACATCGGTGAAGCGCAAAAAAACATGTTTAGCTTTACTGCAGTATTTATAGTAGTCAATCTGTTTTTTCTCAGCGTAGGTGCATTACTATACGTTTACGCGAGCAAAAACGGTATCGAAATCCCCTTAGACCATGTTACCGGTAAACCCCGCACAGATTTTCTATTCCCTGAAATCGCATTAAACCATCTGGCAATTATTCCGGGAGTAGTATTTATGCTTGGCTTAACGGCAGCAACCTTTGCGACAACTGATTCGGCTCTCACGGCTCTTACTACGTCCTTTTGTGTCGATTTCCTTGGATTCGCCAAGAAAAAAGATCTAAATGCTCCTTCGGTCATCCGGAAGAGGCATATCGTTCATATCACTTTTTCCATCCTGATGTTCCTGGTGATTATCCTGTTCAACGCCGTCAATAATGCAGCAGTTGTGAGTGCAATATTCACAGTCGCTTCGTATACCTATGGGCCTTTGTTAGGACTCTACGGTTTCGGTCTGTTTATGAAGAATCGCGGGGTAAGAGATAAACTGGTACCTTATATCTGTTTGTTATCGCCTGCAGTATGTTATTTCTTAAATGCGAATTCAAACACCCTGATGGGAGGATATGTCTTTGACAACGAACTAATCGTGGTAAACGGCTTAATCACGTTTATCGGGCTATTGCTGATAAGCAGGCCGACTTCGGCGAAAACACAGTTTTAATAAAAAAATCAGGTATCAGGTTTCAGCCTAAGGCCTACTACCCTGACACCTGAATCCTAAAGAACTTATTTCTTCGTTGCCTTCCTGACAGCCGCAACTTCTTCCTCGCTAACCGGCCCTGAATGATTACCCAGGTTTCCTCTGATATACGTTAATGTTCGAGCAACTTCTTCGTCGTTAAGGAAAGAACCGTGTGCCGGCATCGCTTCGTTGTAGGGCTTGCCATTGACCTCTATCGGACCAGACAAACCATTAAGTACGACATCGATAAGTCTCGTTTTGTCGCCATTAACCCAATCTGACCCTGCCACAGGCGGGAAACGATTGCCATCACCTTTACCATCCGTTTGATGACATGCTCTGCAATAGATATTATATACCAAAGCAGCATGGACAGGCTTACCCATTCTGTCGAGATTATCCTTCATCTCATCGGGAGTTCTGAGGGTAAGAGAATTCAGTTTCCGTTGTTCCATTTCAGCAAGCTGAGAATCTCCAAACTCCGCCTTATCGCCCTTATACATGATCCTCCATATTTTACCCTTTTGGGTTTCACTGACATATAAAGAACCGTCAGGGCCTTCTGCCAGTCCCATTGGTCTGTAAACAGCATCGTTGGTAATAGCAACGGTGTCGGTACCCGCAAAACCATCGGCAAACACTTCCCAAGGACCGGTCACAACACCGTCTTTCATAGGAACAAAGGCAATAATATAGCCTGCCTGAGGATAAGGAATACGATTGGTTGACCCATGCATCGCAATAAACGCACCGTCCTTATACCTTGCAGGGAATTGGTCGCCCTTATAAAACAATAAATCATTTGGCGCAAAATGCCCCGGAAAACCTACCAACGGTTTGTCGAGCTTTGCTCCATCACCCTCTTTAATCCCGTCTCCACCGTACTCAGGATTGAGCATCTTCTTTTCCTTGATCTGATCATAATAGTAATAAGGCCAGCCACCATCGAAGCCCTGAGGCACTTTATAAAACTGCTCCGCAGGCAGCATCGCACTTTGCCAGGGCGTGTAAAACGCAGGCCATAATAAACGAAAGTCGTCGCGGCCATGATGTATCCGTTGATTGTCCTGGCGGTCGCCGCGTCGATCCTGGCCGGGCTGCTGGTGTTCGTGGTGCCCAAGTTCA
>CAZFQV010000214.1:0-4806 GCA_964521175.1 uncultured Sphingobacterium sp. | reverse complement strand
TCCATAAGGTAATCCTTTCCCTTATGGAGTTCGCTTTCGAGTCTGATTTTGCGATTGTTAAAGCCTGGAAGGGAGATACAGCAGGGAATCTTATCTATCGTTCTACCGCCAGAAATTTCAATCCCGTGATGGCTATGGCCGGTAAAATTACAATTGCTGAAGTTGAACATCTTGTGCAGCCGGGCGAGCTGGATCCCGATCATATCCATACCCCGGGTATTTTTGTTCACCGCATATTTCAAGGTGAAAATTATGAGAAAAGAATCGAACAACGTACTGTGAGATCCTGACAACAGATAAGTCCTAAAAGACATGTTAGATAAACAAGGTATCGCCAAAAGAATTGCCATGGAAATAAAGGATGGTTACTATGTTAACCTGGGTATTGGCATTCCTACGCTTGTTGCGAATTACATCCCCGCAAACATCAATATTGTGTTGCAATCTGAAAACGGACTCTTAGGAATGGGACCCTTCCCTTATGCAGGGGAGGAGGATGCCGACCTGATCAACGCCGGCAAGCAAACAATAACTACTTTGCCGGGCTCAGCTATATTCGATTCAGCGATGAGCTTTGGAATGATCCGTGCTCAGAAAGTGGATCTGACTATTCTGGGCGCAATGGAGGTTTCAGAAAACGGCGATATAGCTAATTGGAAAATCCCTGGAAAAATGGTAAAGGGTATGGGGGGAGCGATGGACTTAGTTGCTTCAGCTCAAAATATCATTGTGGCTATGCAACATGTTAATAAAGCCGGGGAAAGTAAATTATTAACGCGATGTACCCTGCCCTTAACGGGGGTTAAATGCGTTAAAAAGATCGTTACTGAGCTTGCAGTGTTAGAAATTGATCCTAAAGGAGGTTTTAGACTCGTGGAAAGAGCGCCCGGTGTAAGTATCGAAACTATTAAGTCGTCTACTGCTGGCAAGCTCATCATCGACCATGAGATCCCCGAAATGAAGCGGATTGGTTAACTCAGAGCAATCTCTCTCAGCCTGGTTGATATTTCGGCGCTAATCATAATAATATCATCTGCAACATCAGTGTTATTACTTATAATCTCATTGCAGTCGCTGCGATGCGGTATTAGGTAGGTTCTGTATGCGGGCCTTACATGATTATTCCATTTATACAAAACATCTGCCTCCGGATAACCCCTTTCTATAAGATCGCGTTTTATCCGCCGCCGTAAAGCTAATTCGTCATTGGTTTCTATAAATATTTTGTAGTCTATCAACGTAGCTATTCTTTTGAAGTGAAGAATGAAAAGACCTTCGATCATAATTAAGGGAGCTGGCTGTATGGTAAGGATGCGCGGTATAGCATTTGGGTTATTAAAAGTATACTCTTCCTGAACCACCGTTTTTCCACAGGTAAGTTTTAGTATATCGTTGAAGAACAGATCATCATTGATAGTGTCCGGCTCATCAAAATTATAGAGTTTATTCTCTTCCGGCCTCCTGACGTGATCTAGCCGGTGGTAATAATTGTCTTGAGACAACAGGCAAACTTCATCTTTTTGAAAATGATTCAAAAAACAATTGAGGAAAAATGTCTTACCTGAACCACTCCCGCCTGTTATGCCCAGTACAAAAGGCCTCCTGCTAGTTGGGGACGCCATACACTATCGAAGCTTGAAATCTCTTATCGAGAGCACCGATAAGGTCAGCGGCCCCCTTGGTGATTACAATGATAGCATCTTTTGTAGATTCATTCTCGGTGAATTTACCTACCACTTTCGCAAAAGTGCTTTTTCCAGTCATGGGATTGGTGATTTTGACGACGGTACCTATTGGGGCGGTTTGGTGCAACGCAAGCATCTTCGTCGGATCCAGACTTTCGTCACTAATCCAAATGGCAAGGCCCTTCTCATCTACTTCCCTTAAGCCATAGCGGGCTGGAGGAAGCTTCAATCTATCAGAAGCATTCATGCTGCTGTCGATCTGAGTAGGAGTATTTCCCGATTCTACTCGCGGCGTATCGACAGGCGGAGCCGGAGGAGCAGAGATCTGCGCTGAGGCAGTTCCATAGGGTACCTTTATGATCTGACCTACCGCCAGATTATTACTTGTTAGTTTATTTAAAATCTTCAGATCTTCCACCGTAGTATTGAACTTTCTTGCGATCGCCAGCAGATATTCCCCGGGGCCAACTTTATATTCAACGACTGCCATTTTTGAAGGGGGACTCTGGGTTGTGGTTTCGGATATCGTCTGAGCTGGTTGCGTGGAGAATGCCCGGTCGGTTGGAACCCTGATGATCGTTCCTATCTGCAGGGACTTGTTATTATTAAATTCGATAATTGCATCAGGTCTGACTTTATATTTACGGGCGATTGAATAGTAGCTTTCTTTTGCCTCCACTTTGTGGACAATATTCTTTTTGCCATTTAGATTTTCAACATTGATCGAATCTATTTTTATTGAGGCACTTGCTCCAAGTGTTAATAATAGGAGGCAAAGTGATAAAACTAGTCGTACCTGCATTTATTTGATTTTTTATACAATTATACTAAATAGGAAATAATTATCTTTTTATCACGGATATAGATGAGATGGTTTTGCTGAATAAAGAACGCTTCCGGCTGCAGTTTTTGTATACCTGAAATCAATATATCGTCTAATAAAACACTATTGTCCTGATATACAACCAGTCTTTGTTTCATAATTCCATCATTTATTTCATGGAAGGCAACAAAAAAGCGGCTGTTGTAATACAAGATCTGAATCTCTCCCCTTATCTCGCCGACCTCCAGAAATGGGGGCAAATGAAATCCTGCATCCTGACGGGGAAGTATGATCTCTGTTCGTGTGGTTTCAGTAATTTGCGGAGTACTTATCGTTTCTCCCGATAAATGATCCAACCAGTAATATCTTCGGGGTTGCAAGCGCGGATCATAAACTCTGAGTCCATTTTTGGTGGCGTGATCCAGTGAGATATTAAACTTCCGCCAGATAATTTCTCCTGATCTTGAGTGAACACAAGTAACGCCTTTACTTTCCGGAGTCTCCAAACCTTCGTAACCATGTAAAATCAGGTTGTCCCTGCCAAGCCAGGCTAGATTTAAAGACCCCGACTGATCGTAACGGCGTTCCAGGAAATATATCCGACCGTCTATGAAATTCATTACGCTGAATGCAGCCTGCTTGTCCTCCGGACTTCGGCTTTCAATTGCGATAAGGCCGTTCTCCGATTCGATCTCTATCTTCCACACAAAGCCTGATAGCTGTTCAGTCAGTACGGGTTGCAGAATATGTTCAACTGGATACATTATCGGCAAAAATACATGATTGGTGTTGAAAGCCAAACTAAAAAGCCGCCCGGAGAGGCGGCTCCTGGTTAAAATCTGCTTCCTATAGTGAGGAAAACGTTGTGTCGTGTATTCGATAACGAAGCTGCCGGGCCGGTTCCGTTCTTCAGTACATAAGGCATAATCTTTGTGTCATGAGATGCATTTTGATAGGCCAGATCTATGTAGAGATTATTGATACGATAACCTAAACCTCCACTGTAAGTTTGGGTATCAAAGGCAGTATTGGTGCTGTTTTTATAGGGACTGCCCTGTATTCCGTACCCGGCCCTGAGCATTAGACTTTTATCCAGTTTATATTCTGCGCCGACCCGAACATTGACGGCGCTCTGATAATTATCAAGTACGTCTCTGTTATTTTTCGCAATGTCATTGGCATCTGAAGGATTAGTGGATGAAAAGTTTATCGTGGAATAGTCTATATAGTCGATATCTCCTGAAATAAATCCCTGATTATTAAAGAAGAAGCCAAGTCCTCCGCTAATCTTCATCGGCGTACGCAGGCGATAATTGAAGTCATAGTCTTGCCTGTCATTAGAATAATCGAGCTCTCCATTAACCGTTTGTGCATATCGGGTATCCAAAACTTCGCTATAGCTGTCATCAATGGCATACCAGGTGGGCGACTGGAACGTAGCGCCAATGCGAACGGCGGGGCTGGGGCGGTAGATGGCGCCAAGTTTACCATTAAAGCCTGATCCTTTGGTCATCTGATCTTGCCTGAAAGACAGGCTATAATCGCTGTCTTCTGTTACATTATAGCCATCCTCTGTATATTCGGAACTGGAATTATAATTAATACTTGCAATACCTACGCTGGCACCGATATATAAGGTGTTTCCATAGTTTCCACCAAAAGTAAAATTCACTTCGGATTGTGAACCACTCCTAATGGTATTCTGTGTTTGTAGATTGTTTACATCCGTTTCGGGGAAATAATAACCACTGGGGTCATAGCCTATCAGATAGTTCTCATAGGCCATACTCTCCAGACTCCCATCCGGCAAATTAGCGGTGCCGTATTTTGAGGCCAACTCCGCGTAATAATCTGCAACCGAGTTTGTGCCATTCGTTCCGGAAAAATTAATGGCGTTTCCGAAAGCATTCGTACGGTTATATCCAAGGCCAAAGTTGAAGCTTATCCAGCCCTCATCTAGTTTTTCACCCCGGGGTTTGGTCACTTTTGCATGCCATACCACGGCTGCTTGTGACAGGTTAAGCTGATCCTTTTTTCCTACGGAATTTTTACCAAGGTAAAGGGCATCCGCATTATAGCTGTTAATCTCAGGGGTGATGCTAAATTCTGATCCGGTGAATAAACCAATGCCGGCAGGGTTAGCGCCAATGGAACTAAGATCGCCGCCAATGCCCGTTTGTGCGCCAATAGCTTTGAATCTGGCAGTACTGCCGTATTGGGTTTGAGAAAAACGTAGGGCATCACCGGCATATTGAGCATGCAGTTCGCCCGCAGCAGTCACCAGGACCGCCATAGAAA
>CAZFQV010000213.1:0-4838 GCA_964521175.1 uncultured Sphingobacterium sp. | reverse complement strand
AACACAAAACTACATGGCTATGAAGGCTGACTCTATGAGTTGCAACAAACCCGAACGTGATCTACATCACTTATTGCTTGATCTTACGGAGCCGGCTTAGCGATAGGATCTTTATATTACTGGCTTCCTTTTCAATAAGTTTCTCATCTTTAAAGTCTGATAATGTACGGCTAACCGTTTCATTGGCAGTTCCGACCATTGCGGCAAGGTCATCCCGCGATACCTTAAAGGTGCTGGTATCGAGATCAGTCCTGCCGAACTTTTGAGCAAGATCGATCAATGCATCGGCGACTCTTTTCCGTACAGAATTATACGCTAATTTCAATAGTTGATCTTCCTTTTCCCGGATATTACCCGACAAAAGTTCGATTACTTTTTTTGAGATACCGGGGTTCCTGAAAATTAGCGCATTGAAATCATCTCTTGATATGAGGTACAGTTCGGTATTCTCGAGAGTTTCTGAATTGTCGTTACAGGGTTTGTTAAGCAAAATGGATTCATAACCAAAAAAATCTCCTGGACCGAACATGCCGGTAGCTATTTCCCTGCCATCCTGATAGATCATATAAGTGCGGACACCGCCATTTTTTACCATATAAACATGGGAGAGCTGATCCCCGTCAGAGTAGATGATCTGCTTCTTTTTAAATGTGCGCACCCGACTGTTTTCTGAAAGTTCGCTAAGCAACTTCGCCGATCTGGCTTCGTCCATTAAGCTCTCAATGGAATTTAGGTTTTCTGTTTCCGTTTTTCCGGATTCCCGCTTTCTCAGCCTCGTTTCGATAGCATTTAATAATTCGAGATCCCCGAAAGGTTTGGTCAGATAGTCGTCGGCACCCATTTCCATGCCCTTTCTCATATCTGCCCTTTCACTTTTGGCTGTTAAAAAGATAAAGGGGATATTGGCTGTTTCCTTGTTTTTATTCAATAGGTATAGCACTCCATAGCCATCCAATTCGGGCATCATGATATCACAAAGAATGATATCGGGCAGTCGACTCTGTGCAAACTCTACACCCTGACGGCCGTTATTGGCGGTAATGACGTTGTAGCCGGCCAGTTCAAGAATCTCGGCTGTGCCTTCGCGGATATCCTGGTTATCTTCAATGATCAGAACTAGTCTGGACGTTTCACTCATTTGTTTTTAAAATTTAAGATAATTGTAGTACCCTGATTTAAAAAGCTCTTGTAATTTACCTTTCCTCCCATTAGTTCTACATATCTTTTGACAATATTTAATCCCAGCCCCGTTCCGGGGATACTTCCTGTATTGTTTGCCCTAAAAAAAGGCTCAAATAAGTTTTTTTGCTCTTCCAAGGGTATGCCGATGCCATCGTCTTTAACAGTAATAATGAGTTCATTGCTGTTAAGCTCAGTATTGAATTCAATAAAGGTGTTTTCGCCGGAATATTTTATGGCGTTGGATATTAAATTTATAGCTGAGTTTTTAAGTAAGGCGGGATCCAGATTAACCATGGCTGAGATGCCGGTATGCTGGTAAACGATATTTTGATTCTGCTTGGCTATCAGCTGCATTTCCTCGATTAAATCTTCAGAGAATCTGACGATGTCAAAGGTTTGGAAGACCGCTTCAGTCTTGCCGGCTTCAAGTTTTTCCAGGGAAAGGAAGTCGTTCAGGATTCCGGTAAGATGGCCTACTGAATTCTTAATTTTCGAGGTATGTTTAATGATATTTGCCCTGTCGAGTTTGTCTGCATATTTTTCGATCAGTGAGGCTGACAGTTGCACTGAACTCAAAGGAGTACGAAATTCATGTGAAGCCATGGATACAAATCGGGTTTTCATCTGATTAAGCTCCTTTTCCTTTTCCAGAGAAATACTTACATCATCTTTCGCCTTTCCCAGTTCGTCGACCATGGTCTGCAGTACCAAGGTTCTAGCCCTAATGGTGGCTTCAAGCTCTTCGGTATAATTTTTTAGGGAGGCTTCGGCAGCCTTTTCTTTGCTAAGGTCATGAATGAAGCCGGTATAGATACTCCTGTTCTGGTATTTAACTTCACTCACCGCCAGCCGGAAGGGAAAGGTGGTATTGTCTTTTTTCAGACCCTGGACTTCTCGCCCGATTCCAATTATACGGCGTTCACCAGTGTTCTGATAACGCTGCAGATAGCCGTCATGCGCACTGCGATCAGGTTCCGGCATTAAAACAGAGATGTTTTTACCCACAATATCTGCCTCCTCATACCCGAAGAGATGCAATGCTGCCGGGTTTATGGTTTCTATAATTCCCCTGTCGTCGATGGTGATAATACCGTCAATAGCGGTATTGATTATAGCATTGAGGAGTTTAGCGTTGTCCATGTTGGGGGTTAAAATTACAAAAAAATGTTATTGAGGGGGAAAGGAAGATTCTTTTGGTATTGCTATTCATTTGTGTAACGCTTTTGTCACCGTAATGAATATTAGGGTTTAAGATCTATCTTAGATTAAGAAAATGAATGATAAAAAAGCATGAAACTATTCCGGGCATACTGCTCAAAAAAGGAAAGTCAATGCGGATATTAAACGATTAAACCTTAAAAATAAATCAGAATTAATGAAAACAAAATTTCTTCTTATGTCTGTACTGGCTATGCTGACAGTTGGTGTACAGGCGCAGACGCCATCCAAAATCTACAAGTATGTCATCAAAGGGGGGCACGTCATCGACCCCAAGAATAATATAGATGAAGTGATGGATATTGCTATTAAGGGAGGACGCCAGGCGTCGCCCGCCCTTCCGGCAGTGCCCGCTCGTCCTGCCATGGATGGTCGTCCCGCCCGCCCAGCCGAACCGGCACGTGAGGCACAGACCCGTATCGATGGTACAATCGCATTGATCGCAAAAAATATCGATCCTAACCTTGCGGTACAGGTAATTGATGCCAGCGGTTTATATGTAACCCCCGGTTTTATCGATATTCATACCCATAATTTCTGGGGTACTGATCTTGGCGGGATCAACTACAGGAACGGTCCGAACAGTATCCCGCCCGACGGGTTTACGTTTCGTACCGGTGTAACTACTGTGGTGGATGCAGGAAGCTCGGGCTGGAGAAATTTTGAGACATTTAAGAAGCAGACCATAGACCTGTCTTTCACCCGTGTTCTGGCTTTGCTGAATATTAACGGTGACGGGATGAATGGCCGGACAGAAAGCAATCTGGATGATATGGATGCTGTGAAGACCGGTGAAATGGGTAAAAAGTACCCGGATATTATCGTTGGAGTGAAGAATGCGCATTTCGGCAGTGGCGGTGCCGGTATTCCCAATGCATTTTTGATCCCTGTTGAGCGTGGCGTCCAGGCGGCGGAAATGATGGGTGGCGTATTTATGTTAGATGGACGGTTGGATGAGGAGATATTTAAGCGCTTCCGTCCCGGGGATATTTATACTCATGTTTACGGGCGCGCTATCATTGATTCGGCAGGAAATCTAAAGCCTTTTGTGCTTGAAGCCCGTAAAAAGGGTATCATCTTTGACGTGGGTTTTGGAGGGTCAAGCTTCGGGTTTAACATGGCTACACCGGCAATCGCTCACGGGTTTTTTCCTAATTCCATCAGTTCCGACCAGCATATCAACAGTATGAACAATGCCATGAAGGATATGCAGAATATTATGGGCCTGTTTATGGCGATGGGTATGCCCTTTAAGGAAGTGATCAAAGCGGCAACATGGAATCCGGCACAAGAAATCAAAAGGCCTGAACTTGGGAACCTTTCGGTGGGTGCAGTTGCTGATATTGCAATTTTCGGTATACGTGAAGGCAAGTTTGGCTTTTGGGCGCGAGATGGTTATATCGATGGCAGTAAACGCTTTGACCATGAGATGACTATCCGCAGCGGTGAGCTGGTATATAATCTTAACGGAAGGGTAAAACCGATCAATCTGCCGGCAGTGAGGAGGTAGGGGGAGGGATTTTAGGTGTCAGGGATTAGGTATTAGGCTTTAGGCTGATTCCTAATCCCTATTACCTAACATCTAATCCCTGACACGCCCCCTCCTCAAAACTTAACTCTGTTTTAACATTCGGTAGCTACCTTTACCGGTAACAGTGAAGTTTTAATTTTTCTTTATATATTATCGAAAAAATACTTCACGTCTAAATCTTCATTTATGGATAATCGCAGAGATTTCCTAAGAAAAGCCGCGCTACTATCAGGGGGAGCTGTAATGACCAATGTCCTGCCGCCGGTGATCCAGCAGGCGATGGCCATATCGCCCGATCCGGGTACCACCTTCCTAGATGCCGAGCATATCGTCTTCCTCATGCAGGAAAATCGCTCTTTTGATCATGGATTCGGTACTTTACAGGGAGTACGTGGATTTAACGATCCGAGAGCTATAGATCTTCCCAACAAGAACAAAGTTTGGCTGCAGACGAATAAAGAAGGAGAAACGTATGCTCCTTTTCACGTGGATATTAAAGACACAAAGGTAGCGTGGATGGGATCCGTGCCTCATGGCTGGTCTGATCAGACTGATGCCCGTAATCACGGAAAATATGATCGATGGTTAGATGTAAAAAGACCCTCCAAGAAAGAGTATGCCCATCTGCCCTTAACTATGGGTTATTGTAACCGGCAGGATTTCCCTTTTTATTATTCTCTCGCAGATGCGTTCACAGTTTGCGACAATAGCTTTTGTTCCAGCCTGACTGGCACTCATCCCAATCGGCATTATTGGATGACGGGGACTATACGCGACAAACAGGAACCCGATTCACTAGCGAATGTCTGGAATCTGGCGAGTTCAGGGAATCCTTACCTGGCTTGGAAGACTTTTCCGGAACGGCTGGAGGAAAGCGGAGTCTCCTGGAAGGTCTATCAGAACGAAA
>CAZFQV010000212.1:0-4859 GCA_964521175.1 uncultured Sphingobacterium sp. | reverse complement strand
ATACTCATGCCTTGTCCTCCAAGTACATAACTTGGACGAACAAGTACCGGATAGCCTACCTTACGTGCTACTTCAAGCGCTTCTTCGGCATTTTCGGCAACTCCGTACAAGGGGTAAGGGATGTCCATCTTTTTAAGAAGATCCGAAAAGCGACCACGATCTTCTGCAATATCCATATCATTGTATGAGGTACCAATGATCTTTATGCCGTTTTCGTGAAGTTTTTGCGCCATCTTCAAGGCAGTTTGACCGCCAAGCTGAACAATTACTCCTTCCGGCTTTTCGAGATCAATAATCTCCCTGACATGCTCCCAGAACACCGGCTCGAAATACAGTTTGTCGGCCATATTGAAGTCGGTCGAAACCGTTTCCGGATTACAGTTGATCATGATGGCCTCATAGCCAGATTCTTTTGCTGCCAACAGGCCATGCACACATGAATAGTCAAACTCTATTCCCTGTCCGATCCGATTTGGTCCCGATCCCAGCACAATAATCTTTTTCCTGTCACTTACGATAGATTCATTCTCATCCTCGAATGTAGAATAATAATACGGCGTATGGGCAGGAAACTCGGCCGCACAGGTGTCGACCATCTTATACACCCGATGGATACCCAGCTTCTTACGGCGGTCATACACCTCGTCTTCAGTGACATTCCCCAGCAACCAGGCAATCTGGCCGTCCGCATACCCTTTCTGTTTAAGCGTAATAAAAAAGTCTGTTGGGATGTTATTTAACGAATAGCGCTTCAGTTCAACCTCTAGATTCACAAGCTCCATGATTTGCACCAGAAACCATTTATCGATGTTTGTGGTCTTTCGTATCGACTCAAGGGGCACACCCAGACTCATCGCGTCCTTAATATGGAATAGTCTATCCCAACTTGGATGCTCGAGACTGTGCATAATATCTTCAAGATTCCGGCTTTGGCGGCCATCCGCTCCGAGTCCGAGGCGATTGGTTTCCAGACTCTGACAGGCTTTCTGAAGAGCCTCTATAAAGGTACGACCAATAGCCATCACCTCGCCTACTGATTTCATCTGTAGACCGAGTTCTGTATTTGCTCCCTTAAATTTATCGAAGTTCCATCTTGGAACTTTAACAATCACGTAATCCAGGGTCGGCTCAAAGTATGCGGAAGTTGTTTTGGTGATCTGATTCTCTATCTCATCGAGATTATATCCGATTGCGAGTTTTGCCGCGATTTTAGCAATTGGGTAGCCGGTTGCTTTCGAAGCCAGCGCAGAAGAGCGCGAAACCCGGGGGTTAATCTCTATGGCGATGATATCTTCGGTTGCCGGATCCACGGAAAACTGAACGTTACATCCGCCGGCGAAATTACCGATGGCGCGCATCATCTTGATCGCCTGGTTCCTCATTTCCTGATAACAGCGATCGCTTAGGGTCATTGCCGGCGCCACAGTAATCGAATCCCCGGTATGAATTCCCATGGGGTCGAAATTCTCAATGGAACAGATAATAATCACATTATCATTGCCGTCGCGAAGAAGTTCGAGCTCAAACTCTTTCCATCCCAGCACTGCTTTTTCAACAAGAACCTCATGAGTCGGCGAGGCCTGCAGACCGCGGCTTAAGGCAAGGTCAAAATCTTCTCTTTTATGTACGAAACCCCCACCAGATCCACCTAAAGTATATGAAGGTCTGATCACCAGTGGAAAACCGATCTCCTGTGCAGCTTCCTTACCTTCCAGAAATGAATTGGCAATTTTGGATTGGGCAACGCCAATGCCGATCTCAACCATTAAACGGCGGAATTCCTCCCGATTTTCGGTCTTCTCTATCGCAGCAATATCTACTCCTACTATTCGAACATTGGATTTTTCCCAGATTCCTCTTTCTTCTGCCTCCTTGCAGAGATTTAAAGCGGTCTGACCGCCCATGGTGGGTAGTACCGCATCGATCTGCCGTTCTTCAAGGATCTGTTCGATACTTTCACAAGTCAGTGGAAGAAGATATATATGATCTGCTATAACATTGTCCGTCATGATCGTCGCAGGATTGGAGTTAATTATGGAAACTTCAATTCCCTCGTCTTTTAACGATAGAGCGGCTTGTGATCCTGCATAATCAAATTCGCAGGCCTGGCCAATAATAATGGGGCCAGAACCGATAATAAGGACCGAGCGGATAGAGGTATCTAATGGCATAGCAATTGTTTGTAGTGATATAACTTACAAAAACAACGGGGATTATTAGACTTATAGAAAGGAATCCCGGCTGGTTCGTCGGGATGCAAAGTTAGTGCTTTTTATAGATTTATCTGTCTATTTTTTAAAATAGTACTAGGATTGCGTAGATAAATAAAGAATAAATCATGCCCTTGCCGATAATGTCTTAGAACGATTACTTTTGTGTCTGTTCACCCCCTTAAGGACTAATTATTTTTAACCTCTAAAACATATACACCGATGAAGAGATCAATATTCGTGGCCCTTATAGCCGGCATTTTCCTGACAGGCTGTGCAGCTGTTCAGTCTGTTATTCGTTCAACCTTTCCATATACGGCTACTCTGTCTGTTCCCGCTGATAGTAAGGTTGAGGCGGTCTTGTCATCAACCAGTTCGGCAAGTAGCTTTGATCAGATATTTACTGGTCAGGGCTCAAATACTGAAGCGGTGAAGGACGTGCGAATCGCTTCGGCAAGGCTGGATGCAACAGGTTCTCCCAACCAGAGCATGGGTGCTTTTAGAACAATCCGTATGTATCTCTCGCGCGGTGACAGCTCCAATGAAGTCATGGTGGCATCCAGAGAGGATATTGGAGAAAATATAGGAAGCAGTATTATGTTAGATATAGATAACTCTAAGGTTTTGGATACCTATATCAAAGGCACCACTGTACGAGTGAGAATGGAATATGTGCTCCGCCGTGCGCTCCCCGCTGACCTAAGTCTGAAGGCTAGTCTGGGCTTCAGTGTTGTGCCGAATACCAATCGCTAATGACGCTGCTAATCAGTCTTACAGATTGGGTTAAAAGTCAGAATCTGCTGGAAGCCTCAGGTGTACTTACTGGAATATTATGCGTTTACCTTGCTGCAAAAAACAATATACTGAGCTGGCCGGTGGCAGTTGTCAGCGTTATAATTTATGTTTTTATCTTCCTTGACGCCAGACTATATGCCGATATGGGTCTGCAGGTCTACTTTTTGGGGATGAATATATACGGATGGTATTTCTGGAGTCGCCGGGGGAAAAACCATAAGGTTCCGGTCGCATCGATAAGCCGGAAAGAGGTGCTTTTATCCATTGCAGCAGTGATAGTCTTTACTTCGATCCTCGGAACCTTCCTGCACCGTGAGACAAACGCTTCTTTTCCTTTTATAGACAGTTTCTGTACAGCTTGCAGCCTGGTTGCGCAGGTTTTTCTGGCGCGAAAGGTGATGGAGAACTGGCTGATCTGGATCGCAGTAGACATTATTTATGTGGGGGTTTATATCGCTAAAGATTTGCATCTCACAGCTGGGATGTATACCCTGTACATTTACATTGCTGTAATGGGATATGTTGAATGGCGCAGGGAATATCTCCTTGCCAGAGAACTCGGGATCAAACATGAATGAACGTGATTCTATAAAAAAGATAGCGATTGTGGGACCCGAGTCTACCGGGAAATCGACCATTTCGGCTCAGCTGGCCCGTCATTATAATACGGTCTGGGTGCCTGAATTTGCGCGTGAATACTGTGCGGCGCTGACAGAACCCTGTACCTGGCAGGATGAGATTAATATGTTTCGCGGACAGCTTGCGTTGGAAGAACAGTGTCTGCCCCTGGCAAATAAGATTCTGGTGTGTGATACCACTTTCATTACCGTAAAGATCTGGAGTGATCATATGTTCGGCAAGAGTCCTCAGGAAGTTATAGATGAACTGCCAAAACGGCCTTATGATCTTTACCTGCTGATGAATATCGACCTGCCATGGCAGGAGGATCCGCTGCGTAATTTCCCCGATTTGCGCGAATATTTTATGGAAGTATGGCATACGGAACTCAAAGCGCTTGATGCTGAATATCAGGTTATTTCCGGGTCGAAGGATGAAAGACTGCATAATGCTATCGATGCCATTGATGATTTTTTGAGTGAGAGCAAAATTTCAGAAGATTAAAATATTATTCTGTTTCATGTATATTTCCGTAAAGAGTGCAGAGAGCGACATGTATAAACTAAATATCATGGTACGATTTTTCGTATCCTCTGGCGGACAGGTAAAAAAACTCGTCTCCCGGTGTGGGATTTTTATTTTATTTTCACTTTTTTTATAACTGTACTATAACCTTGACAGGATGGAATGGCTTTTAAATCCGGAGATTTGGATCTCACTGATTACCTTAACAGTATTGGAAATTGTACTGGGGATAGATAATATCATATTTATCTCGATAATGGCATCCAAATTACCTGCCGACAGGCAAAAGAAAGCGCGCCAGCAGGGATTAGCTCTGGCAATGATTACCAGGGTTTTACTTTTACTTTCACTGACCTGGATCATGACCCTTACAGCGCCGCTCTTCAATCTGGGCTCTTGGGTAGGTATTACAGAAGGTGATTTCTTTGAGAAAATGGAAATTTCCGGTAGGGATCTAATCCTGATCATCGGAGGATTATTTCTTATTTATAAAAGTACCCGTGAGATTCATGACAAGCTCGAAGGAACGGAAGAGGTAAGCGGTACAAAATCAGTGGTAACCTTCCGCGATGTGATCATCCAGATTCTCTTGCTGGACATCGTGTTTTCACTCGATTCAGTTATCACGGCGGTGGGTATGGCCAACCATATTGAAGTTATGATCGCAGCCGTGATTATTGCAGTAGGAGTAATGATGGTATCTGCCGGAAG
>CAZFQV010000211.1:0-4953 GCA_964521175.1 uncultured Sphingobacterium sp. | reverse complement strand
CTGACAATATCATTAAAAATGAAAAAGATATAAGCGGGTGGATAGATAACATAATTGGAAATGACCAAAACAATGATTCTTTATTGCAATTCAAAAAAAATAAAAAAAATAAGAAAGAAAAAAAAAAAAAATAAGAAAAAATTAAAAAAATGATATAGATCCTAATGGGCGAACACTTCCGACGGTTCTGAGATCTCCATGTCGCCGTCCGATGCAATAGTTTCCAGTTTCACAGTTTTTAGTTCATTGACAAGAAGCGGATCATACGGCGTTTTAACCTTTACATAATTACGGCTAAAGCCATGCATATACCCTTCTTTATAATCTCCTTCAAAAAGCACAGAAGCCATTTTCCCTTTTTGAGTTTCATAAAAAGCGCGGCGCTTTTTTTCGGATAGAATATGAAGCATCTTATTTCTCTCAAAACGTTGGGAACCAGGAACGCTGCCGGTCATCTCTGCTGCGGGTGTGTTTTCACGCTCTGAATAGGTAAAAACATGAAGATAGGATACCTCTAATTCATTCAAAAAGTTATAGGTATCAATAAAATCATCTCTTGTTTCACCCGGGAAACCGACAATAACGTCTACTCCAATACAACAATCGGGCATCAATTTTCGGATCATTGCGACCCGTTCAGTATATACTTGTCTGCGATAGCGGCGGCGCATCAGATTGAGAATCTTATCCGAGCCAGACTGTAATGGGATATGAAAATGATGAACAAACTTGTCTGAGGCTGCAACAAAAGCAATGATCTCATCAGTCAGCAGATTCGGTTCAATCGATGAAATCCTAATTCTTTCGATGCCTTCAACTTGGTCCAGAGCTTGAATCAAATTGAAGAAACGATCTTCCCTATGACCATCGCGGATACCGAAATCCCCTAAATTAACTCCCGTAAGGACAATTTCTTTAACTCCTGATTCTGCGATCTCTTTTGCTTTAAGAACAACGTTTGAGATAGTATCGCTCCGACTACTACCTCTTGCCAATGGAATAGTACAAAATGTGCAACTATAATCACATCCATCCTGCACTTTCAAAAATGTCCTTGTCCTGCTCTTTTCACCTATCGAATACGCAGAAATAAATTCCTTCGCCTCCTCAATAGGTTGATTATAGATTTGCGCTTTCGGTTGCTTGGTAAGATCACTGATATATTCAATTATTCTGAACTTCTCTGATGCTCCGAGGACGATATCTACACCTGGAATCTCTGCGATCTCTTTGGGCTTAAGCTGGGCATAGCATCCCACAATAACTATATAGGCATTAGGTGAATGTTTTAATGCCTCATTGACAACTTTCCGGCATTTCTTGTCAGCATGGTCGGTGACTGAACAGGTGTTCACAAGGTAAATATCAGCCTTTGCTGTAAAAGGTACGGGTTCAAAACCCGCATCCTTGAATTGCCGCCCGATCGACGAGGTCTCGGAAAAATTAAGTTTACAGCCAAGCGTATAAAATGCAACCTTTTTATTCATAATCAGATGCAAAGATAAGTCTTAGTAACGGAAAATGTTAAGCGGGACTGGTTATTTTGTGAGAGCTACTCTCATTTTTCAAGCCCCCATCGAAAGGATTCATTCTCAAATCCCGCAAGATCAAGCACTCTGTTTATTACCGTTCCCGCAATTTCATCGACCGTTTGCGGCAAACTATAAAAAGACGGACTGGCAGGACAGATAATGCCGCCCGCTTCTGTTACGGTCTTCATATTATTGATATGAATAAGGTTATAAGGGGTTTCGCGGGTAACCAGTATTAGCTTCCTTCTTTCTTTTAAGATAACATCTGCAGCCCTACTAATCAGATCATTAGATATGCCGGAGGCGATACGTCCTAATGTTCCCATAGAGCAGGGACATACAATCATGACATTATAACCGGCAGAGCCTGAGGCGAACGGAGCATTAAAGTCATGCTTTTCGAAAAAACTAAATCCATAGCCTAAATAAGCCTGATTACCAAGCTCATGCTTCCAAACCTGCCTGGCGTTACTTGACATAACAAGTCCAACCTCACTTATCTGTGAGTTGAGCGTAAGCAATTTATCCAAAAGAACTCTTGCATACACCGATCCACTTGCTCCTGTTATTGCAATAGCTAATTTTATCTTCATCGGGATTTACTCATTTACTCAGCCGCTCAAAGTCGAATACTTCTGTTCCACCGGGCTATCTATGAAAGGTTTTCTTAAAGTCAAGGGTATCACAAATATACAACATGTATTTCCATTAATGTTTTTGAGATGACAAAAAATATGACGAAAATAATGTTTCTTTGCAACCGAATGAACGTTCATTTAGAACATCCGGAAAAAAGAGAAGCGATTCTCCAAAGCACCCTCCAGCTTATTGGTCAAAATGGATTCCATGGAGCACCAATGAGTATAATTGCTAAGAATGCATGCGTTGCAGCAGGTACAATATATCACTACTTTCCTTCTAAGGAGATTCTTATTTATGAGCTTTTTGAATATGTTAAGCTGAAAACAGTGGCGGCGATGTTCCACGAAGACAATGTCAGTCTGCCTTTTAAGGAACGCTTCTTCAAGTTATTCACTAATCTTTGTTCATATTATATTGAAAACCCCCTGTCTCTTATTTTTCTGGAACAATATTCCAGTTCTCCGTTCTTAAAATGCAACCCGGCACACCGCAAAAAAAATCACAATCAGGAAATTATTGACTTTTTTAATTATGGTATAAAAGAAGATAAAATTAAACAATTAGACCGTCACCTCTTGGCTCCAGTTTTCCATGGTACGGTAATATCTACCGCCAGACATCATGTCAACGGACATTATAAATACACCAATGAATCCTTACGAAACGTGGCACAAATTATTTGGGACGGAATTAAAACTAAATGATAGTTCAGATAAAGCCTCCACTTTATGAAAAATAAACCAAAATACATCCTATTGCTGCAGGTATTCTTTTTATCCTCTTCCCTGGCTAATGCGCAGCTGCTTCCCGATAGTATTCCTGCGAACATCACCCTCGAAGAGTGTATTAATTTTGCGCTAAAGAATCAACCGCTCATCCGGCAATCGCTTATCGACGAGGAAATTTCAGAAAAAGATATAAACATTGCACTTTCAGGTTGGTATCCTCAAATCAGCGGTCAGGCAAATTTATCGCATTATCTGAAGCAACCAGTTTCCTTATTAAACGGGCAGCCAGTCATTTTCCAACCAAAAAATTCCTCCAACTTCTTAATTCAGGCAGATCAGCCCATATTCAATAACGAACTGTTTTTCGCTGCTAAAGGCGCTCAGTTTACAAGGCTTAACAGCAAGCAAAAAACCGAATACCGGAAGATCAGTATAGCAGTATCGGTTACTAAAGCATATTATGATATTCTGACAAGTCAGGAGCAACTAAATATTCTTCGTGAGAATATCGCGAGAGTAGAAAAGCAATTTAAAGATTCATATGCTCAATATGATGCTGGACTGGTAGACAAAACCGATTATAAGAGGGCTTCGATATCTTTAAATAATTCTAAAGCCGACCTGAAAAGGATTAACGAGTCATTGAAATATAAATACGCCTATCTCAAGCAGTTAATGGGAATCACCGGCAGGCAGGAGCTTCCCGAATTACAATACGATGGTCAAGTGATGGAAGCCGAAATCCTACTTGATACCACTCAAGTGCTGGATTATAAGAACCGTATTGAATACAAGCAGCTTTTAACAGAAAAGCAGATTCTGAATCTAAACATCAATTATTATAAATACAACTTTCTGCCTTCTCTGTCGGCATTTTTAAATTACAATAGTGTTTACCAGAACAATAATTTTGGATCTCTGTATAATCAAGACTATCCGAGTTCGCAGGCTGGATTGAAACTAACGATTCCTGTTTTTCAGGGGGGGCGTCGCGTACAGAATTTTAAGAAAGCGGTGTTGCAGGACAAAAGACTCGATTTGGATATGGTACAGACTCGCAACCAGATCAATACGGAGTATCAGCAGGCATTGGCATCTTATAAATCCAACCTAAACGATTGGAAAACTTATCGTGAGAATGTAGATCTTTCCAGGGATGTATATGATACAATTAAGCTCCAATATAACGAGGGCATTAAAACTTATCTGGATCTGTTGATCGCAGAATCTGATCTCAGATCTTCACAATTAAATTATCTCAATTCCCTTTTCAGCTTACTTTCGAGCAAAATCGATGTGCAGCAGGCACAAGGAACCATTAACATCAACCAATAATTTTATGAATATCAAGTTATTACCATTAAGCTTTTTTTCCCTGGTCATAATCAGCTTTATTTCCTGCGGCAAATCACAGAAAACAAGCGAGAAAGCAGCCATGGCTGTCACTTCCGTGCCGGTCAGTACCGACACGGCGAGGCTTGAGTTTGTTACCGGTCAGGATGTTTATCAGGGAACCGTTATTGCGTTAAATGAAGTCGAGTTGCGCGCGGAAGTAGGCGGCTATATTACAAGGATTTTTATTACTGACGGGCAGGTTGTTCAGAAGGGTCAAAAACTCTATGAGATAGATCGGAGTAAATATGAAGCATTATACAGGCAGGCGCTTGCAAATGTTCAGATTGCCAGGGCAAATCGCGATAAAGCAAAAAAAGATTCAGAACGTTATGCTAAACTGGCTGAACAGGATGCAATAGCTAAACAAAGGGTAGATTATGCACTCACCGATCTCGCCAATGCTGAATCACAGATTGCAGTTAGCGAGGCTATATTGGCCAATACGCAAAGGGACTTAAGTCGTTCGGTTATCGTTGCCCCCATTAGTGGTAAACTGGGTATTTCCCTGGTCAAGCTGGGTGCTTTGGTATCGCCAGGTTCGACCTTACTCAATACAATATCTACCACCAATCCTATGGCGGTAGATATTCTTATTCCGCAGCAGGAAATACCACGATTCATCGAGCTGCAGAAAAATCCAGGTATTGCCTCAGATT
>CAZFQV010000210.1:0-4956 GCA_964521175.1 uncultured Sphingobacterium sp. | reverse complement strand
CCGGGATTACTCATGGTATAGAAGTGCAGCACCGGTGCTCCGAAATTTATGAGTTCTTTGCATTGGGCAATCATAAACTCGATACCCACTTCTTTTACTTCTTTTTCAGAGCGACATTTCAGAATAGCCTCACTCAAGTCTTCAGGAAGATCGATGTGGAATATTTTGGGCAGACTAATGAGTTGCCTGGACGAAGTTATGGGTTTTAAACCCGGGATGATCGGTACCATAATTCCATGCTCGCGACATTGTCTGACGAACTCAAAGTACTTGGAATTGTCGAAAAACATCTGTGTCACGATAAATTCTGCTCCCAGAGCTATCTTTTTCTTAAGGAAGTTAAAGTCTGCTTTCATATTGGGTGCTTCGAAGTGCTTTTCGGGATAGCCGGCAACACCTATACAGAAATGAGTTTTGAAAGCCGTGTCGTGATCTTCGTGGAGATAAACACCATTATTCATATTCACTACCTGTTCCAGAAGCTCGGTGGCAAAGGCATGCCCCCCGGGTGTTGGGATAAAGCCTGAATCTGCATGTCGGGCATCACCCCGTAGCACCAGGACATTATCGATCCCGAGAAACTGCAGGTCGATTAGGGCATTTTCAGTTTCCTCCTTGGTGAAACCACCACAGATCAGATGTGGCACTGCATCCACTTTATATTTGTTCATGATAGCAGCACAAATTGCCACTGTACCCGGGCGTTTACGATAGGATACTTTTTCCAGCAAGCCGCTCTCATGCTGCTTGTAGATATAGTCTTCCCGATGGTAAGTCACATCTATAAACGGAGGATTAAACTCCATCAGCGGGTCGATGGCATCATAAATACCCTGGATACTTTGACCCTTTACAGGAGGTAATAATTCGAAGGAAAAAAGTGTTTTACCCTGGGCGTTCTTTATATGATCGGTGATTTTCATTTATATATCTTGCTTTTTTAAAAGGCAATGAAGCGTTCATGGCACATCCATCTTTTTTGTTAAGATGTGGTCCTGATAGTTTCATGTGTTGAATACTAATAGCTTAAATTCGGGCTTAACCATCTTTCGGCATCTTCCAGGGAGATATTTTTTCGTTTGGCATAGTCCTCCACCTGGTCTTTAGTGATTTTTCCGAGACCAAAATAGCGGGACTGAGGGTGGGCGAAATAAAATCCACTTACTGCAGCAGTGGGATACATGGCATAATTCTCAGTAAGATGTAGTCCGGTTGTCTTCTCCACATCAAGTATCTCAAACAGAGTTTCTTTTTCGGTATGATCCGGACAGGCTGGATAGCCGGGAGCAGGGCGAATTCCTGCATATTTTTCTTTAATCAACTCCTCTGAGCTGAGTATCTCATCCTTTGAATAGGCCCAATAGTCTTTTCTAACCAACTCATGCATCCGCTCAGCGAAGGCTTCCGCCAATCTATCGGCAAGAGCCTTTACCATAATGCTATTGTAGTCATCGAAACTTTTTTCAAATTCGGCAACCAACTCATCACAACCGATACCGCTCGTAACTGCAAATCCTCCCCAATAATCGGCGATACCGGATTCTTTAGGCGCTATAAAATCAGATAAGGCATAATACGGCTCACCTTCTTTTTTTTCTGTCTGTTGCCGTAAAGTATGGATTGTCCGATATACTTCTGTGCGACTTTCATCGGTATACAGTTCGATATCGTCACCCACGGAATTTGCAGGCCAGAATCCAATGACCCCATTGGCCTTTAGCGACTTATTGCTAACGATGCTATCTAATAAGGCACGAGCCTCATCATACAGCTTTTTGGCTTCCTTGCCCACCGTCTCATCTTCAAAGATCCTTGGATAACTGCCTCTTAATTCCCAGGTATGGAAAAATGGCGTCCAGTCAATGTAGGGAACCAGCTCCGCTAAAGGAAAATCCCTGAACACCCGGGTTCCCAGGAACGATGGTTTAGGAGCGATTGAGCCATTGAGATTAATCTGAAATTTATTTTCGCGAGCCTGCGCGATAGTTTTATAGCGTTTATCCGACTTCTTGTTTAGATGTGCCTCTCTGGCTTTGGTGTATTCATTGTGGATCGTGGAAATGTATTCGTCCCTGTTCTGGTCGCTCATCAGGGTGCTACATACGGTAACACTTCTGGAGGCATCTAAAACATGCACCGTAGGACCGGAGTAATGAGGGGCAACCTTGACAGCCGCATGTATTCTGGAGGTGGTAGCACCACCGATAATTAGCGGGATATTAAATCCTTCACGCTCCATTTCTTTAGCAAAATGTACCATCTCATCAAGGGAAGGCGTAATCAGTCCGCTCAATCCGATAATATCCACATTCTCAGCCCGCGCTGTTTCAATAATCTTCTGGGCAGGTACCATCACTCCAAGATCGATCACCTCGAAATTATTGCAGGCGAGAACAACCCCGACAATATTTTTACCGATATCATGGACGTCACCCTTGACCGTTGCCATTAGAATTTTACCAGCATTCTTACGTTGGTTGCTGTCTGTATTAATTAATTTTTCCTCCTCAATAAAAGGAAGGAGGTAAGCGACAGCTTTCTTCATCACCCGGGCAGATTTCACTACCTGCGGGAGAAACATTTTGCCCTGGCCGAATAGATCGCCTACGATACCCATGCCGTCCATCAGAGGTCCCTCGATTACTTCGAGTGGCTTAGGGTATTTCTGCCGGGCTTCTTCTACGTCGTCGTCGAGATAATCGATGATTCCTTTGACCAGCGAATGGGATAGGCGCTCTTCCACCGTGCCTTTGCGCCACTCTTCGTCCTTCACAGTCACCTTCCCCTTCGTTTTGACCTTGTCGGCAAACTCCACGAGCCGCTCTGTAGCGTCCTCCCGTCGGTTCAGAACTACGTCCTCGACCAGTTCAAGCAACTCTTTAGGGCTCTCTTCATAAACCGCCAGCTGCCCGGCATTGACGATGCCCATGTCCAAACCGGCTTTGATCGCATGGTATAGAAATGCTGAGTGCATTGCTTCGCGAACCGTATTATTTCCACGAAAGGAAAACGAAATATTGCTAACGCCACCGCTTACTTTTGCATAGGGCAGGTTTTCTTTAATCCAGCGAGTCGCACCGATAAAATCAACAGCATAGTTATTATGTTCTTCAAGGCCGGTGGCCACGGTGAGGATATTAGGATCAAAAATAATGTCCTGTGGCGGGAAGTGCAGTTCGTCCACTAAGATATCGTAAGAGCGTTTACAGATCTCTTTACGCCTTTCCAGAGAATCGGCCTGCCCCTCCTCGTCGAAGGCCATCACTACCACTGCGGCACCATATTGAAGGATCTTGCGGGCATAGGTCTTAAATGCCTCCTCTCCCTCTTTGAGCGAGATCGAATTTACAATACCTTTTCCCTGCAAGCATTTTAGTCCCTCTTCGATAACTGTCCATTTGGAAGAATCGACCATGATAGGGAGTTTGGCGATATCAGGCTCTGAAGCAATCAGATTCAGGAATTTAATCATTGATGCTTCCGAGTCGATCATGCCTTCGTCCATGTTCACATCAATAACCTGAGCCCCCCCTTCTACCTGTTGACGGGCAACGGCGAGAGCCTCTTCGAAATTCCCATTAAGGATAAGCTTCGAGAATTTCGGTGATCCGGTAATATTGGTGCGTTCGCCGATATTTACAAAGTTCGTTTCTGGTGTAAAGGTCACGGCTTCAAGTCCGCTGAGGCGCAAGTAAGGCTCAGGTACAGGAGGTATCCTTGGAGGGAATTTTGCGGCCTCGGCAGCGATACATTTGATATGTTCCGGAGTGGTACCACAGCAGCCGCCGACGATATTGACAAAGCCATGTGACATAAAATCTTCCACCAGGTGGGCCGTTTCATGCGGCATTTCATCGTAGCCGCCAAATTCGTTTGGCAGGCCTGCATGCGGGTAAGCAGAGATGTAACATCCGGCTTTCTTTGAAAGTTCTTCAATATGCGGACGCATATCCTTAGCTCCCAGCGCACAGTTTAAACCAATGCTGAGCAGCTTAGCGTGGCTGAGTGAGTTCAGGAATGCCTCGACCGTTTGCCCGGACAAAGTGCGCCCACTGTTATCCGTGATGGTACCCGAGATCATTATCTCGATTTTCTTGCCACTTATATTTTCGTAATTCTTGGCCGCGAAAAGTGCTGCTTTAGCAATCAGGGTATCGGTGACCGTTTCAATGAGGAGCATGTCTGCACCTCCCTCCACGAGCCCCTTCACCTGCTCAGAATAGGCGTCAACCAGTTCATCAAAATTTACAGCCCGAAACCCAGGATCGTTCACGTCGGGCGACATTGAGGCCATCTTGGTCGTAGGGCCTAATGCGCCGGCAACGAAGCGGGGCTTGTCTGGATTTTTACGGGTAAATTCATCGGCCACTTCTCTTGCAATCCGTGCACCTTCGTAGCTCATTTCGTAAGAAAGCTCTTCGAGCTGGTAATCGGCCATGGAGATTCTTTGGGTACTGAACGTATTGGTTTCAATAATATCTGCACCAGCCTCCAGGTATTCGGCATGGATTGCCCTGATGATATCAGGTCGAACTAAATTAAGAAGGTCGTTGTTTCCCCTTAGGTCGCAGGGATGATCTTTAAACCGTTCACCCCTGAAATCTGCCTCGGTTAGTTGGTAACGCTGGATCATCGTACCCATTGCACCGTCAATAACCAGTATTCTTTTTTTTAATTCTTCCCTAATGTCCATTATAATATTGATAGGGTATCAGGTCTTGGATTATTAGTTAGTCTGTATCTTAAAACACAGCCAGTTCTATCTCTTGTACTTGATACTTAATTAGGCTTATCTTCGAAAAGTCGGTTGTATAGGACTCTCACTTATCTTTTCCGCAATCGGCGGATAGAATGTAGCACCTTGTTAGCACAGGTTGCCAAGACTTCGCAGGGTCTAATCCCTCCGTCTTTCTTAATAAGCAGTGCAAAGGTGCAAGATAATTTGATGAAAAGCAA
>CAZFQV010000209.1:0-5006 GCA_964521175.1 uncultured Sphingobacterium sp. | reverse complement strand
TGGGTGTTATTTGCCCAGGGAGAAGAGGGCATTTTTCATTTCACTAATCTGGGAAACGCCAAATGGAAAGAAGAACAGGTATTACGTTTTCCTTCTGTTTATGGATCTACGTCTTTTGAAATGGTTGATATAAATAATGATGGGTTTGAAGACATTATCTATACCTGCGGTGATAACGGTGATTTCTCGAACGTACTCAAACCCTATCACGGTGTTTATATTTATCTGAATGACGGTAAGAACCATTTTACCCAAAAATTCTTTTATCCTATTAATGGCTGTTACAAGGTTATAGCAAAAGATTTTTTGAAACCCGGCCGGATTGACCTTGCCGTTATAGCTTTCTTTACTGATAAGGCACAACCGGAAGAAAGCTTTGTCTACCTCAAAAATGAGGGGAATTTGAATTTTTCACCTTTGGCAATGCCACGAAATTCAAGACTTGAAAGAATACTTACAATGGATTCGGGTGATATCGATGGCGATGGAAGAACAGATCTGTTACTTGGTAATACTTTCCCATTCCCGGGCCACCCCGGGTACGGGAAACAAGAGCCTTTCTTTTTGGCACTAATGAATACTGGAAGGGATTAATCCGCTGTATCAGTTACTAAACGTAAATAATTGCAAAAGCTTCTTGTTCGGAACGTTTCCGTTAACGATTTTCATATGGTATCAAGATACGGGATCGAAATAATACCGGAAGATGAATCGTATAGTCAGATTGGCATTATATTTGAAAATACCCCACGAAACAAATTACTTATTTAAAAAAATGAAAAAGTTATTTTTACTTTCTTTAGTTGCTGCCATTTTTATCTCTGCAGGCCGGGATGCAAAAGCCCAGGATTATAAAAACGCCATCGGGGTTCGTGTAGGATCTTATAACGGCGTTAATTTCAAAACCGTCCTTCATTCCAACAAAGCCCTGGATCTAAACTTAGCCGTAAGAAGCAATGACCATATTAGTCGATTTATACTGACTGGTCTATACGAAGTCCACAACCCCATAGCGGGGGCACCCGGTTTGTTGTGGTATTATGGTGGAGGCGGTAGCCTGGGCTCTTATAAGAGGAAGGATAACGATGGCGATTTATTTTTAAGTGCTGACGGAGTATTGGGACTAGACTATAAAATTGAAGGTGCCCCATTGAATCTGGCGATCGACTGGAGGCCGCGATTAGAACTGACGCCTGATACAGATTTCCGAATCGGTGACGTAGGACTTGCGATTCGATTTACGTTTTAACGTATGCTTTGAGCAGAAGCAGTGAGAAACAGGGGGCTCACGATTTCGTCAATCTATCTTACAAGGCTATCTGGAAATCACTCTGCCGCCAATATCTGAACCCGGCTGGTTCAGGATCACGCATACATTGGCAGGCTAAGGTTTCGATCCCATTACCCTGCCCCGGTCGATCTACTACCTCGAATATGGGGAAGTCAAATATTCTCGATCCGGGTGAGCTTTGGCAATTCAAACTGAACCGATACGAAGGGTAATGATTTGGTCCGAAATAAAACAGGTAGTATACAAAGCCCGAAACGACAACATTAAAAAGCTAAAGCTTCAGCCACCGTTTCTTTACCGCAGTTTGGGCTGCATCTGTTTCCGTCAGAGCAGATATTCGATATCTAAGCGTGGGGTTCCTTATAAGGGTAGCGTCTATCTCGTGAGGAATGCCATCCCTGAGTATAGAGAGTTTAATCACCTCATCCACGGCCTTGCCCTGGATAAATTTCTGCATTTCCGCGCTAGCAGAAATAGACGTGCCATCAATCCGATGGCTATCGATCGCAACGATCTGATCATTAACATTAAGGCCTGAAGACCATGCGGGGCTGCCTCTAAGCACCTGACTAACAAAGAGTCTCCCATTGCGTACAACTGTGCCGGCACCCAGATAAGGAATGGAAGCATTTGCCGCGTCGTCTGTAATTTTCAATCCCGCATAGGCTAGATAATTATTCTAATCGATGGTTTCTACACCATTGATATATCGATCATAGAACTCCGAAAAGGAATGTCCGGCTATTTTTTCGGCCATCGACTTAAATTCATCATCCGTAAAACCCCTACCCAGTTTCACGAAATATTCGTCATACATCGCCTTGAATACTTCATCAAGGCCGGCTTCACCTTTGGTAGAGTGAATGATATCCAGATCCAGGATAAATGCGATAAGCGCGCCCTTGCTGTAATAAGACACCGTAGAATTGACCGAATTTTCATTAGGGCGATACTGTTTTATCCAAGCATCAAAACTTGCTTCACTGAGTGACTCGATTTGATTACCTGGTTGATTTTCCACAGAGTTGATGGAAGTCGCAAGCGTTGAAAGATATTGATCCACACTAATAAGACGAGCCCGTTCAAGAAAGATATCCTGATAATATGCGGTAAACCCTTCAGCGATCCAAAGGTTATGGGTATAGTTTTCCTCATCATAATTAAAAGGCCCAAGTGCTATCGGTCGTAGACGTTTGACATTCCACAGATGAAAATACTCATGTGATACCAAACTAAGGAATCGCGTCAAGCCCGCTTCCGAATTATATCCATCCCGTGATGCACCTAGGACAGTGGAATTTAAATGCTCAAGTCCCCCGCCGCCCGAGCTATAATTGTGCACAATAAACACATATCGTTTGTTTGGATTAACACCGAACACCTTGGTTTGCTGTTCTACAATTTTCGCCATATCGCGCTTAAGCGTTTCCTTATCGTAGTTTCCACCACCATACATGGCTACCTCATGTTTTACATTCGCTGCAGTGAACTCGAATATATCCTGGTTGCCTACTTCTATCGGCGAGTCGTACAGGATATCGAAATCCGGGGCTACGAAAATATCGGCGTTGCTCCGCAACCTTTCAAGGCCGGTGGAGATCCGGGTCCAGCCTTTATATGGAATGATCTCGACAGTAGAAGACAGGTGTATTTTCCCTGCTGGATAAAGGAACAAACCCGTAGGCGACAAAAACGCATGCGATTCATCTACAAAGCTGGTACGAACTGAAACCTCAAATGCGTACACACGATATTTTACTTTTAGCCCTTGAGCGCCTCCGGTGGCAATGCGCCAGGTATTCTTATCTATCTTACTAAAAGTCAAATGGTTGCCGTCCGAGTCAGCGACTTTAAAATTTTCTACATTTTTTGCAAATTCCCTGACCAGATAGGATCCAGGTGTCCATACCGGCATTTTCAGATCGATCTGCTCATCTTTAATACCCCAAATTTCCATTTCGACTTCTGCGTAATGTGCTTGCGGCTCAGTAAAAGAAACGCTAAATGCAATTTTTTCCTGTGCCCTGACTAGATTCGCCATAATTACCATACCTACTAACAAAGTGAAATATTTCATTGAGATAACTGTTTTTTCAAAAGTACCTTTTACCCGTATAACTTAAAAACTTATATTCCAGGCTGTAAAATAGTTGCTACAACATTCAAAATAAAGAGTATACGAATAGCTTTGCAATATTGTCGAGCAAATATCATCGTAGAGTGAGAGACTCTCGCTGTTATCGAAATAATTTGTCAGATATTGAGCTAATAAATTCCGACTATTTCACTGAGGCGAGTTCAGCAATTATAACAAACAGTTTTCAAGATAGACCGAATGATTTTTAATCATTACAGCACATCGGACAAATAAAACATAAAAATACAGATGAAAACCAAGTATATCGTATATACGCTTATTATTCTCTTCTTCAGCGGTTTTGTTGCGTACAGAATTAATGCGAACAAACAAAAGGCAAATGCGGGTCGGACTGCCGGTGGGCGGGGTGGCCAGGCCGGAGCCGTTCAGGTCAATGGCGTTGTCATAAAAACACAGAGTTTTAGTAATTCTCTGTCGGCAACGGGATCCATAGAAGCCAGTGAACAAATCGAGATCAGGCCTGAAGTTTCCGGGGTAATCAGCGGTCTTTACTTTAAGGAAGGAAGTCAGGTTAATAAGGGTCAGGTATTACTGAAAATAAACGACGTCGAACTGCAGGCCCAATTGTCTCAGGCTTTGACTCGTGAGAAGCTTGCCATCGAGACAGAAAGAAGAGCGGAGCAGCTGCTGCAAAAGGAAGCTATCAGCAAAGAGGAGTATGATATTGCCTTAGCTGACAGAAAATCGCTGGAAGCCGCCACCCAGTTGATTAGGGCACAAATTTCAAAAACCCGTGTTATAGCTCCATTCAGCGGCAAGATCGGGTTAAGGACCATTTCTGAAGGCGGATATGTCACGCCCGCCACTGTAATTGCCAACCTAATAAGTATAAATCCTGTTAAAATCCTATTCTCAGTACCAGAAAAATATGCCCAACAAATGACAACGGGCACTGAAATACAGTTTTCCATGCCTGGCACTAGTAGTAAGAATACTGCACGAATCTATGCTATAGAACCGGGTATAAATCCCGGCACACGTACCTTACAGATAGCCGCTACTGCTGCCAATCCCAAGGGGGAATTTCTTCCGGGCTCGTTTTCTAGAATTGAAATGCCGCTTTCTGTAATTAACGATGCCATATTGATACCTACTGAGGCAGTCATTCCTATTGAAGCGGGGAAAAAAGTATTTATCAGTAAGAATGGAAAAGCAACGGAAGTATTAATCGAAACTACGACACGTACCGACAAAGACCTGCTGGTCACTTCGGGCTTAGAAGTGGGTGATACTCTGTTAACTACCGGCATTATGGCCTTAAAGCCACTAAGTCCGGTAAAAGTGAAAATAACTGCAAATTAACCCGTTATGAGCTTATCATCACTATGTATAAAAAGGCCGGTTCTGACGATTGTCATGAATCTTACGCTGCTCTTGTTTGGGATAATAGGCTTCACATTTCTCGGTGTACGGGAATTTCCATCTATTGACCCGCCGATCATTTCGGTGAGGACCAGCTATGCTGGTGCGAATTCTGATGTTATCGAATCACAAATTACGGAACCTTTAGAAAAAGCGATCAATTCGATTGACGGTATCCGCAATATTACCTCCTCG
>CAZFQV010000208.1:0-5026 GCA_964521175.1 uncultured Sphingobacterium sp. | reverse complement strand
CGTCGGTGATGTAGAAGCCGCCCCTGGGACCGTTTACCGAAAAGATGATTTTATTCTCCCTGGTAAGCGATTGCAAAATCTTGGCAGTAAAAGACCGTGGCGAATCAATAGCCTTTGCTATCTCTGCAATGCCGGTCTTTTTATTTTCCGTGCTTTTTTGGGCGATATATATCGTTGCCCTCAATGCATATTCCGTTGACTTAGAAAACATTTGAAATTCTTATAGTTTGGTTAGACAATCATTAAATGAACAAGCAAGAACTAACTTTCATAATAATATGAAAGAAAAGGCAAAAAGTCGATAAATCAAAGACAAAGCCATCCTTTATTTAATTCAAGCCTGAGTTTTTACCTGGAGGAGACTTTTTTTGATTACTGCAGTTTTAATTGGCTAATCTGTGTACTTTTAGGTTGATAGTATCCTCTAACAGCTATCCGGATATAAAATGAATTTCGATCAAGCTCATTCACCCGTTGAATCTGAAAAAAGATCACAAGCCCTCATGCGGTATATTTCTTGTTATTTTAAAGATATGGAGTAGATAGGGGAATAGCGCATCCATACTTTCAGATGCTCCCCGTGTAGATCCGGGCAATGCGACAATTAAAGTATTCCCTTTTAGTCCTCCCAGACTTCTGGATAGCATGGAATAAGGCGTTAGTTGCTGTCCATAACTTCTGGCAGTTTCGCCGATGCCCGGTATTTCGCGATCAAGCATCGGACGGATTGCTTCGGGGGTAACATCTCTGGGAGACAAGCCAGTGCCGCCAGTGAGAATAATTAAGTCCGTTTTACTATCATAAAGCGATTGCACCTTTTGTTGTATCGCTATGATTTCATCAGGAACAATGCAGTATTCCTTAACAGGAATCTCAGATTTTTCCAATTTGCTGATAATGGCTTTGCCGGCTGAGTCTTGTTTCTTTCCTGCAGAAACACTGTCTGAACAAACTATTATTCCCGCAGTAATCCCCATAGACAACTTTTCCGCATACTGGGATTTCCCTCCCTTTTTGCTGATCAGTTTGATACATTTTATCTCAATTTCTTTGTCTATAGGTTTTAACATATCATAGATAGTAAGGGCTGCTACCGATGCACCGTGCATGGCTTCCACTTCCACGCCTGTACGATAAACGGTGTGCACTTCGGTTTCAATAATAATATCCATCCCATTTATGGTATGCCGCACCTGCGCGAATTCTATGGGCAGAGGATGGCAATCTGGAATCATGTTACTGGTTTGCTTTATGCCAAATAAACCGGCTATCTGACTTGCCGCCAACACATCTCCTTTGGGGACGGTTTTATTCTGAACAGCGTCAATCGTTTCCTTTTTACTTACACTTACGATCGCCTGAGCGATGGCGCTGCGAAGAGTTTTTATTTTATCAGTGATGTTAATCATAGGTAGAGCTATAGTTCCGGTTATTGAAATGATTTCTCTAATAGGCATTAAGATATTTTATATCCTGATTAGCCGTATTCTATGAGCTGTTACGTTTCCATTGGTAACCTTCTCCAGCAAATAATTCTTTACCCCATACGGGTACTTCATTTTTGATCTTTTCTACAATTTCCTCACACGCAATTATGGCGTCTTTGCGGTGGACAGAGGAGACAAATACAAAAAGACTAATTTCTCCGGCTTCCACTCTCCCGAGACTATGGTAAATGTACAAGCAGATTAATGGGAATTTATCAAAAGCGTCTTCTCTAATCTTTTTGAATTTGTCTTTCGCCATCTCCCGGTAAGCAGTGTATTCAATGGCTGCAACTACTTGTTCATCTATTTTGTCACTACGAACCTGACCCAGGAAAATACTGTGTGCGCCTATGTCTTTTTTTGTACTGTGTTTGTGGATCGCCTCGGCGATAAACGAAGAGGTTATAGCACCTTCGATAAATATCTCGTTAACTTTTTCAGGTTTCATCTTCAGGTAGTTTGATTTTTAACCTTCGCTAGACTTAGACTTATGCCATTCCTGAATACCGCCTTCTAAGCTGTAAACCTCATCGTCAGGAAATTTTTCTTTGAGTATCTGTGCGGCGGCCAGGCTTCGCTTTCCGGTCTGGCAAAAAATCACTGTTTTGTTATTTGGCCTGTAATTAGTGATTTTCTCCATAAAAGCACTAAAGGGAAGGTGTATATATGGAAACTCTTCCACCACAGGTAACTCGCCAATTTCACGCACGTCCATAATCGTTATCCCGTTTGATTTCCGTAGATCCTCAAAATCATTCACGGTAATTTCAAAGTGCTTATGGGGTGTACCACAAAACCATTCGTAATCAAAGTCTTCAAATTCTAATTTGTTTTTTGGGTAATGAGTTTTTATGTTTTGTGCCGGAGGAATATCGAATTCGTAAAATACATTGTTAAGGATATTATACGAAAGAACCTTGTTGCACAAGGGTTCTCCAATACCTGTAATAATTTTTATTACTTCGGATGCCTGTAACGTGCCAATAATTCCGGGCAACATCCCTAATACTCCTGCTTCACTACAAGACGGGACCGTCGATGGAATAGGGGGCTTCGGAAATAAATCGCGATAGTTAGCTTTAGCATTACTCTTATCTGCCAGATTGAAAACACCGACTTGTCCTTCATAACGAAGAATCGCACCATAAACAAGGGGTTTGTTGAGTAATATGCACGCATCGTTTACCATATACCGGGTAGGAAAGTTATCGGTACCATCCATTATCACATCATACATTTCTAATAATTCCAGTGCGTCTTTCGTTGTTAGTTGTATATTATGAACAAGAAATTGAATGTCGGGATTAAAAGCGCTTAGTTTTTCTGCGGCTATTACTGCTTTGGATTTACCTATATCTTCAATATTGTATAAAGTTTGCCTTTGCAGGTTGGAAAGTTGAATAATATCGAAATCAACGATGCCAATAGTTCCCACACCCGCTGCAGCCAGATATTGTAATGCCGGACAGCCTAAACCGCCAGCGCCAATTACCAAAATCCTGGCTTGAAATAGCCTGTCCTGGCCTTTGGTTCCCAGCTCTTTCAGCTTAATTTGGCGCTGATATCTTGTATATTTATTGAGGCCGTCCATTTTTTTATCCTCCCGAGAAAGGTGGAAGTATCGCCACGGTGTCGCCGTCGCGTAATTCTGTGTTTTCCTGAATGATTTTCTTATTAACGGCAATAGAGTACTCAATAGATTGCAATAGGGGAAAATTCTTGTGAAGCAAGCGGTTTAATTCGGCTGTATTATTAGCATGAAAATGCTCTAGATTTGCTTCTCCGATAATATCTATGGCCTGGCCGAACGCAAGAATATTAATTCCCATTTTATAATTGTTGTAACGCCTGAGTTAGATCGTTTTTATCGTTAATATTAGTGAACAGGATATCATTAAATTCGTGCTCGTGGTCGGTGTCCATTTTCAACAGATCGAAATGATTCACCATCTCCTGTAATTTAATGATTTTCTGTTTAATAAGTTGCTCCCATTGAGATACGCAGTCTTTGGAATATAAACCGAACAAGGGTTGACTTGTACCCTTGTAGGACGGTATGGTTATCTGCGAGTTTATTTGATGGCGAATGATGTGCTCTACCGCCGCGGAAGTAATAAACGGCATGTCACAGCTAACAATAAAAACCTTGTCGGATGTAGTATTAGTTAATGCCGCATGAATTCCTCCTGCCGGACCTTTATCCCGGATCATGTCTTCAATTACCTCTAGCCCGAACCGTCCATACTCGGGGTTATTGGAAACAATTACAATTTTATTAAAGAGCGGCCTTAATTGTGCTATTACTCTTTCAATGAGTGCAATGCCTCTGAATAAGAGCAATCCTTTATCGGTGCCCATACGGGAACTTTTACCGCCAGCCAAAATGTAGGCCTCCATATTATTGGGTGTGTTGCTCATCGATGAGTGTCTAATTGAGTTTCTTTTCTTCACTTTTTTAAGCTACTTCTTATATATTGATATAGTGTTATTGATCAGGCATTTAAGTAAATAACAATTTGATCGAAGCCATCAATAGGACCAAAGCCAGTATATTTTTTAAAGATGAGCCGCCTATTTTTATAGCGCCTAAATAGGAGCCTAAGAGGCCACCTGAAAAAGCTATAATAATCATCCACAGCATATCTGAGCTGAAATAGAACCCTTTGGTCATTAGTCCTGCCATGCCGGAAATGGAATTGACCAGGATAAATAAGGCAGAGACTGCGGCGGTTTGTTTCATATTTGCCCAGTGCAACAAAAGTATAACAGGGCTTAACAGGATGCCACCACCAATGCCTATCATACCTGAAAGTATCCCGATCAAAGCTCCGATCAATAGGGATAAAAGAAGGCTTTGTTCACTTTTTATCGAATTATTTTTGAATCTCCAACCGACAAGTCGCACTACCGAAAATAGGAGTAGTACCCCCAAGATTATCTTATACCATTTCGCGTCTATCATGATTAGGCCTCCAAGGAAGGCGGCAGGAATTGATGCGATGGCGAATGGCCAGAACAATTGCCATCGGAAATGTCCTCCCCGATAGTATTGCAGGAAGGCGATAAGTGATACGGAGATATTCAGCATCAAAGCTGTGGAGCGCATGGTATCGGGTGCAAAAGAGAAAAATACCATCAGGGCCAGATAGCCGCTTGCGCCACCATGACCCACGGAAGAATAGATTAGTGCGACAAGGAACAAGAGTGAAAAAAATAGAATTTCGTGATACATACCTGTTTAAAATTATGGATGATTCAGCAATTCACAGTTGACTGATGTCTGAGTCAGCCTATTCTTTTTATGTAATTATTCGTACATTAACTAAGTCACCTTCAAGAAAATTTTCTTTATCCGCATCCAGCTCTATGACACTATTGGCCATGGCGAAGCTGTCCATTTTATAACTTTCCTGATCATTTAAGACGGACACGGCGTGTGGCGTCATTTTCCCTTTGAGGAAAAAGGTCATCCCATTTTTTTTGGAATAATCATGAGATAGAGGCAGTTTTATCTTTCTGAAATATTCTTTTTTTTTTTT
>CAZFQV010000207.1:0-5064 GCA_964521175.1 uncultured Sphingobacterium sp. | reverse complement strand
GTTTGGGACTGCAAAGGTAAGAATGTTTCTTACTTGTGCAAAATAAATAATTGAATATTTTTATCGAACCCCAGAAATCAACACATTATACTAATTGATCCCCCCTATTCAATACCCCCTATTCCACAAATCAAATCAAATAACAAACCGCTTCTCTCCGTTGCGGGATGCAAAGGTAACCAATTATAAGATCCTAAACAAGCATTTTTGCCTTAAAATTTACTTTCAGACATAAACAGCTGGAGGAGAGGCGCAAGGCCTGCGTGATACTAACATCCCATTGAATTTTAAAGCTCTGCCCTTTTTAAATAACTTTGTAAACTATTCAGCATACCTCCTCTGTCCACTAACGTAATACATGGTATCGATAGACATGTTACCCAAACCATATGAGCAATATACTCCCTTCCGCATTTATACGATCTCTGATCGAAAATTATAATATTGATAAAGAAGAATTCATCAAATCTCATGAAAACGGCCGGAAGCTCACTTCTGTTAGAATGAATCCTTCTAAACCTTCCGGGAGGTTTGCTCATGAAACACCCGTTCCCTGGAGTACTGAAGGTCGCTACCTTAGCGAACGACCTTCATTTACGGCAGATCCACTGTTTCATGCAGGCTGTTATTACGTTCAGGAGGCTTCATCTATGTTCTTAGAACAAATTCTGAGGCATTCGACTGACCTATCACAGGACCTGAAAGTACTAGATCTTTGCGCATCCCCGGGCGGTAAAAGCACTCTGATTACCTCACTCATTACCGAAAGCAGCCTTTTGGTGTCCAATGAGATCATCAAAACCAGAGTGTCTACCCTGGTAGACAATTTAACTAAATGGGGGCCGGCAAATAGCTTTGTAAGCAACAATGATCCTCGCGATTTCAAAAAAGCAGGTGCCTTTTTTGATGTGATTATGGTGGATGCTCCCTGCTCGGGCTCGGGTATGTTCAGAAAAGACCCGGATGCAATCAGCGAATGGTCAGAAAGCGCAGTGCAACTATGCAGTGAGCGACAACAACGGATACTGGCTGATATTTACCCTGCGTTAAAACAACAAGGGCTTCTCGTGTATTCAACCTGCTCCTATTCCAAACAGGAAAATGAGTTTGTGGCAGATTGGCTTTGTGATACATTCGACCTTAGTTCGATACAGATCCCCATACAGAAAGAATGGGGTATAGATGAAACGCGGTCGGATAAACATCAGTGCTACGGCTATCGATTTTACCCTCATAAGGTTAAAGGCGAAGGCCTATTTATCACCTGCTTTCGAAAAAATGAAGAGACTACAGAACCGAAGCTTAAAAGAGTCAGAGAGCAAATCAAGGGAAAGAATGAAGATATCATTAACAAATGGCTGAGATCACCTGATGAATATTACATCATGAATCTATTGGATGAATATTTTGCCGTTAAAAAGGATCATGCTGCCTATCTGCAATATCTCCAGTCAAATCTTTACCTGAAAAAATCAGGTGTTCGCTTGGGAAAAATTATGGGCAACAACCTCGTTCCGAATCATGAGCTGGCTTTAAGCCTGATTTTAACCAACGATATTCCGAGAATAGAGCTAAGCCGTGAAGAGTCCATATCTTACCTTAAGAGAGATGCGCTCAAGCATTCCACGGACAGCAAGGGCTGGGTACTGATCTGCTATCAGGGTTATGCCTTGGGGTGGGCGAAGGTTTTAGATAATCGGGTGAACAACTACTTCCCAAAAGAATTACGGATCACCAACCAAGGTATTTCTTAATACTGGCCAGTAGACAACAGCACCAGAGTGCATGCTTCGCTTGTCTCTATTCCGTTCTGCCTTGCCATTTCTTCCAGCTCTGGGTTTTCGGCGCCGGGATTGAAAATGATACGCCTGGGCTTAGATTTGATGATATAATCATAATACTGTTCCTGATTCTCAGGGCTGAGGTAAATGGTCACCGTATCGATGTCCGTGTAGACTTTGTCTGCTTTTTCGATAGGCACTCCAGCCGCCTCTCCTTGTTTCAGCCCTATATTAACGATAGGATGTCCCTTTGATACCAGCCTGTTAGCCGCCATAAAAGCATACCGTGCCGGATTATTTGTTGCTCCCAAAATCAAGGTTTTCTTTTTCATTTTATTAAAAACTTAATTAATTGATTTGAATACCGCATCCGCACAATTGATGCCATCTATAGCAGCCGATACAATACCGCCGGCATATCCCGCCCCCTCTCCACAAGGAAATAATCCTTTGAACTGAGGGTGTTGCAGGGTCTCTCTATCTCTTGGGATTCTCACCGGAGATGAAGTCCTGGATTCTACCCCGACTAATAATGCTTCATTCGTAAGATAGCCCTTCATCTTTCTGCCGAATGCTGGCAGGGCTTTCTGAAGTCGCAGAGCAATAAATTCCGGCAATACTTCCCTGAGGTCGGTGGAATTTACTCCCGGGATATAGGAATTGACCGGCAGATCAGCAGATAGTTTATTGTTGATAAAATCAAGCATTCGCTGGGCCGGGGCAACCTGATCTCCTCCCCCCGCATGAAAAGCAAGCTTTTCTACCCTGGCCTGGAAATCCAGCAGTTTAAAAGGATTATCATTCTGGCCAGGCAGGTCTTCAAGATTGACCTGAACAACGGTCCCGGAATTGGCAAAAGGATTATTTCTCTTAGATGGCGACCATCCATTGACAACAATCTCATTTTGATCGGTAGCGCATGGGGCGATGATACCTCCGGGGCACATGCAAAATGAAAATACTCCCCGACTATCTACCTGTTCCACCAAACTGTAATACGCGGGCGGCAGATACGGGCTGCGAACATCACAATGGTACTGGGCCTGATCAATGATCTCCTGGGGATGTTCTATTCTTACTCCCAGAGCGAAAGGCTTCGCTTCGAGACCAATATCATGCCGTCTGAGCAAATAATAGATATCCCTTGCCGAATGACCTGTGGCGAGAATCACCGCATCCGCATTATAGGTCCTATCTCCAGCTATAACCCCCTTCAAAGTCTTTCCGGAGACTATCAAATCACTCACACAAGTGTTAAAATGAATTTCTCCACCTGCATTGAGGATACTTTCGCGGATCGATGTGATTATAGCCGGCAGCTTGTTGGTTCCGATGTGAGGACGGGCGTCTGCAACAATGTCTTCTGATGCTCCATGAGCCACAAAGACTTTCAATACATATTGAACATCTCCCCGCTTATTGGATCGGGTGTACAATTTTCCATCCGAATAAGTACCTGCCCCACCCTCGCCAAAGCAATAGTTCGAGTCCGGGTTAACGACGCCTTCTTTATTAATTAACGCTAAATCACGCCTGCGCTGTTTTACGTCCTTACCTCTCTCAATGATTATCGGTTTTAAGCCTAATTCTATGCAACGAATCGCTGCAAATAATCCCGCAGGGCCGGATCCAACAATCAAAACCGACTTTCTGTCACGAACATTTTGATAATTCACTGTAAAGATTTCAGGTAGCGGATCTTCATCAAGATACACTGCCACTTTAGTCCTGTAAATTACTTTCCTAAGCCTGGCATCTATCGATCTTTTTAGTATTTTTATGTATTTAATACGTGCAGATGATACTTTCAAGGTCTGTGAAGCGATATCTTTTATTAAAGTCTCATCGGCAACCTGTTCTGGCAGAAGTACCAGTTCGATCTCTTTTATCATAGCAATTCGCCGGGTATTTATCCCAGATAAGTAACAAAGGTATGAAAATTGAGTCCTATACCGTAGATTTATAAACGTAAATACATGAACATGAAAAGAATAATATTCAGTCTTATTGGTTTCTTCGCAGTACTTTCTTTAAGCTCCTGCGGTTACAACAGCATGGTTAAACTCGATGAGCAGGTAACTTCACAATGGGCGCAGGTAGAAAACGTATACCAAAGGCGTTCAGATCTTATTCCTAACCTGGTCTCTACTGTAAAGGGAGCTGCGAATTTCGAGCAGGAAACACTGACACAAGTCATCGAAGCCAGAGCGAAAGCCAGCTCTATCAATGTCGACGCTTCTAATTTAAACCCTGAGTCTATCGCCCAATTTCAGGCTGCACAAGGGCAGTTAAGCCAATCGCTTGGGCGTTTACTGGCAACAGTGGAGGCATATCCTCAATTAAAGGCAAATCAGAACTTCCTGGAGCTACAGGCTCAGTTAGAAGGCACTGAGAACAGGATTACCGTTGAGCGTCAGAAATTCAATACGGTAACCCAGGAATACAATTCCAAGATCCGCACCTTTCCTAATAATTTGACGGCAGGGATGTTTGGATTTAAGCCAAAAGGTTATTTCCAGGCAGAGGCCGGTGCGAATACAGCTCCTAAAGTTGAATTTTAATACCTTTTTCATTTTAAAAAATTGATTCTGGTTTTCCAGCAATCTGAATTTAAGCGATGGTAATATTAAATGAACATGAACAGAAGCTTATCACTGATGCCATTTGGTCAGCTGAGCGGTTCACTTCGGGGGAGATCCGTGTCTGTATGGAAAAGACATGCAATGAGCCTGTTCTGGATCGTGCAGCGAACTATTTCGCAAAACTCGGGATGAACAAAACTGCTAAACGGAATGGAGTGCTCATCTATCTCGCTACTGATGACCGGAAATTTGCGATCATCGGTGATTCAGGGATAAATCGGCTTGTACCTCATGATTTCTGGGAGAGAACAAAGGAAGTGATGCGAGAACATTTCAAGAACGGTGATTTGACAGGAGGCCTGGTTAGCGGAATTAACCTCGCCGGCAAGGAGCTTCAAACCTATTTCCCATACCTCGATAGCGATATTGATGAATTACCGAATGATATCTCATTTATGGATGGCAAATAATGAGGTTTACACATATACAAATGAAATTCAAACATATTCTATTTACCCTTACTCTTCTTCTATTAAACACTATTCTATTTGGGCAAACATTTCCTGCAAAGCCAGGCAGGTTAGTCAATGATTACACTCAAACCCTTTCTCCTGATGAAATAAATCATTTGGAGCAAAAACTTGTGGCATTTGACGACTCTACGTCAACCCAGGTAGCTGTGGTGTTAATCAGATCATTGG
>CAZFQV010000206.1:0-5067 GCA_964521175.1 uncultured Sphingobacterium sp. | reverse complement strand
GTAATCTGTCTTAATCGGACTAATAAGCAAAGAAATATGCATATAGGCTTTCATGGGGCTGCCCGGAATGTAACAGGAAGTAAACATTTAATCACTTTAGATAGCGGCTATAAGGTACTGCTGGATTGCGGCATGTTTCAGGGTATGGGTGAAAATACGGATGAGCTGAATGAACACTTCGGATTCAACCCGGCTTCTGTCGATTGTATAATCCTGAGTCATGCCCACATTGACCACAGCGGGCTTATTCCTAGGCTGGTAGCTGAAGGATTCAAGGGCAAGATCTACAGCACTGCACCCACGATGGATCTTAGCCGGATTCTGCTTGCGGATTCAGCAAGAATCCAGGAACAGGATGCCCGGTACAGTAATAAGCACAGAGCGAGAAAAGGTCTGCCACTCATTAAGCCTCTTTATACAGAGCAAGACGCGATAAAGGCGATGAGCCAATTTAAGATTGTCGAATACGGTGAACTCCACGTAATCACAGACGACCTTAAAGTTCTGTTTACCGATGCCGGCCATATTATTGGTAGCGCCGCCGTACATCTGACTATTACGGAAGGTGGAAAGACAACTCAGATCACTTTTAGTGGTGACGTCGGTCGTTACGACGACCTGATTCTCAAGTCACCGCAACGTTTCCCCCAAGCAGATTATATTCTCCTCGAATCTACGTACGGGGACTCATTGCACGTTCAGACAGAGGCATCTGCGGATATTTTAAAGGACATTATCAATCAAACCTGTATTATAAAAAAAGGAAAATTAATAATTCCTGCATTTAGCGTCGGCCGTACTCAGGAGTTGCTTTACCTGTTGAACGGTTTGGAAGAAAACGGTAGCCTTCCTGATGTGAAGTACTATGTAGATAGCCCGCTTTCGGCAAGAGCAACAGCGGTGGTTCAGAGCCATACGGACGAACTTAATCGTGACGTGCAGCAGGTCATGCGGTCAGATCACGACCCGTTTCATTTTAAGGGTTTGTCTTTCATCGGCGACGTCGCTGAATCAAAGGCGTTGAATATGAATCATGAGCCTTGTGTAATCATTTCGGCATCGGGCATGGCAGAAGCCGGCAGGGTTAAGCATCATATAAAAAATAATATAGGCAATTCGCAGAATACGATACTTATGGTGGGCTACTGCGAGCCAAATTCATTAGGCGGACGGTTAATAGCTGGCCGGAAAGTGGTTAGAATCTTCGGAGAGGAATATGATGTCAGGGCTGAGGTTCGCTCCATGCGTACCATGAGTGCACATGGTGATTATGAAGATCTTATAAAGTTCGTCTCCTGCATAGATCCCGCCCGGGTGAAGAAATTGTTTTTGGTACATGGAGAATATGATGTTCAGCAGGTATTTAGAAAGAAGCTTCAGGAAGTCGGCTTCAGCCGGATAGAGATCCCGGCTCTACACGAAGAGTTTCAGCTGTAGCACATCAACCCTCCGGAACGACAGAATAGTTTGAACCAACGTTTTTGCGTGAAAAAGCGATCGGTCTCACTTTGCTGAGCAGACACGATCATTCTTATCAAACAGATCGGCAGTTGTTTATTTTAACACAGTTTGTATTAAATCTTTTAGCGTGGGAACCTGGATTTTAATGTTCTCGCTTTGACTGCTGACCGAAATTCCATCATTTAAATTGAATGCAAGAATGCCAATGAGCAAAAAAAGTGGAACCAATAACATAAGAAATGGTGAGATGGTGTTATTGAATTTCTTCATGGGTATTTATTTTGATACACGAAGAAATAGTTTTTGATGTTTCGAAGAAAATGTATTAGACCAAGCCGCAATTTCCAAAGACAAACGGTATTATTTAGCAAATAAACGATTGATGGCTCGTACGGTGTGGTTTGCCGATAGATTTTGCCCGTTGGTCGAAACCTAATATTCCCGGAAGTTTGAAAATGTTATTTTTAAATATGAGCAAGATCCGGCAAAGCCTACTTCACATTACTGTATGGCTGGCTATTGTTGTATTATTTATGTACACTGGTACCAACGGCGCAATCAATTACCAGACCGTTGTGATCTTCTGCTACTTCGGGCTTATTAATATTGCCATTTTTTATATTAATTATCTGCTTATTCTGCCCACCTTTCTTGATAGAAAGAGATACCTGTGGTGTGCCTTTGCCATGATTCTTCTCATTCTTCTTTCCGCCTTTGTGAAGTGTGCCCTGGCTTATTACTTTTATGATTTCATACTGCTTAGACCTCAGGAAAAGCAGATAATGACTTTTTGGAATTATTATGGCAGTGCTGCGATAGTAAGTTGCTTCTTTATATTTTTAAGCACTGTCCTGAAATTCATGATAGACTGGTTTATGAATGAAAAGATTAAAAGCAGATTGGAAAATGAAAAACTGATCTCCGAGCTCGCTTTCCTAAAATCGCAGATTAATCCCCATTTTTTATTTAATTCTCTAAATAATATTTATTCCCTGGCATATCAGAAATCGGGTAGAACCTCGGAAGCTATTCTGAAACTCTCAGAAATTATGAGATATATGCTATATGAAAGCAACGAAAATAAAGTTGCCCTGTCAGAAGAGATCCGGTATTTGAAAAACTATATCGAACTTCAGAGTTTGCGGTTTAAGGACCAGGTGTTTATTGATTTTGAGATCAAGGGTGATGTGTTGGATCAAACCATCTCCCCGCTGATCCTCATTCCTTTCGTTGAAAATGCTTTTAAGCACGGCGTGGCAACGGATCCAGAGCACCCTATCGTCATCGAAATGAGTGTAGTTTCCGGAAAACTATTTTTTCATGTAACCAACCGGAAGAGCCATCACAACAAAGATAAAACGGGGGGTATCGGTTTGCAGAATGTGAAGCGAAGGCTTGATCTCATCTATAGGGATCAATTCCGGTTTAATATAGAAGACGACACCGAGGTATATAATTGCGAATTATATCTAAATTTAGAAAATGATAAGATGTCTAGTTGTGGACGATGAGCCCTTGGCGCTTGATATTCTGGAAGACTATATCAGTAAGGTGCCTTTTTTGACCATGGTTAAGGCCACTACCAGTGCTATTGAAGGTTTATCGCTGGTTCAAAGCGGCGCTGTAGATCTTGTCTTTCTGGACGTACAGATGCCCGAGCTAACCGGGCTCCAGTTTCTGAAAATCATTAATGGAAGATGTGATGTGATTTTAACTACAGCATACTCGCAGTATGCGTTGGATGGCTATGAGCTTGATGTCATTGATTATCTCCTAAAGCCTATTGCTTTCGATCGTTTTTATAAGGCCGCCCAAAAGGTGCTTCAGAATTCCGGGAACGGACATATTACTTCACAGGAGCCGGCTGCTGTCACCACCTTCGACTTTATTTTTGTAAAGACGGAGCATAAAATCCAGAAAATTTATCTTAATGATATTCTATATATAGAAGGTTTGAAAGATTATATTTCTATTTTCACACAGACTGAACGCATCATCACTCTTCAGAATATGAAAAAGATGGAAGAATCATTGCCTCCCAAACATTTTATCAGGGTACATAAGTCTTATATTATTGCCATAGGGAAAATCGAGAGTATCGAGCGGAGCCGTATTCAGATTGGCGAAAAGATCATTCCCATAGGAGATACCTACCGCGAATACTTTTTTAAGCAGATAGACAATAAGAATATCGGATAAGGCGAACTTTAACTTTCGATGCTTGAGGAAATTGCATTCTCTGCTTCTGCAATAATTACCTCAGGAGGTTTGCCGCTGGATTCAATGGGCTTTAGGACGGTCCAGCTCATTCTTTCACCGAAGCTTAAAGGAAACTTTCCATATCTAATCAGCTTCCATGAGCCGCTAATTGCGATGGGGACGATGAGGGCATGAGGGCATTTTTTTAAGATAGTTGCAACTCCACCAACGGCGAACGGTCTTAATCTGCCATCTCTTGAACGCGTACCCTCCGGAAATATAACGGCAGACCAGTTGTTTTCTCTCATCCGGTTTCCCAGCTTGAGGATTTCGGCTACAGCCTGTTTGCTGTCTTTGCGGTCAATGTTGGCTCCGCCGCCATGCTTGAGATTAAAAGAGATGCTGGGTATTCCCCTGGTCAGCTCGATTTTGGAAATGAATTTCGCGTGATAAGCACGCAGAAACCAAATCAATGGGGGAATATCATACATGCTTTGGTGGTTAGCAACGAAAATAATCGGCCGATTTGCGGGAATCTCCTGGTGATTTTTAAAGATGACTTTGCTACCCATTACGTAATAGGTGCTGAGTATGCATAGATTGAGGAAATCTACTGATCTTTTATGCCATTTCAAGCCGCCGATCTTAAGACAAAGCCATTGTATGGGATGAAAAACACATAGGATTAGTGTGAAAAGGAGATAATGTATTGGGCTGAACAAATAACCTAATAACTTATTCATATCCATTGAACATCATTTATCAAGATTAAGCATTCTGGCTTTTAATATCGCTGCCACACTTAAGGAGTCAGTGATCATGCCATTAAGTACCATTTCTACTGCTTGCTGGAAGGGGAGTTTGCGGATCGTCAGCCGTTCTGTTTCTTCCGGTTCTGATGTTCCAAATTGGAGCTCTTTGGCAAGGTAGATTATCCCAAGCTCATCACTGACGGAATTTGACAGGTGCATTCTTTGTATTTCGGTCCACACACCTGCTATTATTCCTGTTTCCTCCTTTAACTCCCGCTTCGCCGATTCGAGAGGATCAGTTCCATGTACCCCGCCACCCTCGGGAATTTCCCAACTGTATTGATTAAGCGGATAGCGATACTGGCCTACAAGCCAGGTATGCCCTTCGTTATCGATTGGAAGTATACCAATGGCCAGATTTTTAAAGTGCACCTTTCCATAGATTCCTGCACCGCCTCCGGGATTAATAACATTATGTTCCGTAAGCCTAATCCAGGGATTTTCATAGACTATCTTATCGGAGAGCGTTTGCCAGGGGTTTACAGTAAGATCTTCCATGATACAATATTAAATAAAAAAGCCTTCTCTCGTACCGAAAGAAGGCTCATTTATTGAGAAGACTGATATTAGACTATGCTAAACGCCGCTTTTACTT
>CAZFQV010000205.1:433-5078 GCA_964521175.1 uncultured Sphingobacterium sp. | reverse complement strand
ATTCCAATAAATACCTACATAGATAAAGCTGGCGGCGTAGCTTAAAAACGCAGGAGTCTTAGATAGGAGAGAAGCGATATCTGTGTTTTCAGGTGCTTTCAACTCTAACACCATAATGGTGATAATAATCGCAAGAACGCCATCACTAAAAGCTTCCAGTCTGTTTGTTTTCATTGTCATGTTAATAGAGTTCTATGGCCAGCATCATGTTCTACTCAATTTATTTCATTATTAAACCGGCACGGCGTACTTTTTCATGCACAACCAGTTCGTCGGTGAAAATCCAGCTGCAAATCCGGTATTAATCACAAATATTTTGTCATTTTGTAATTCATGATTTCAACACCCTGCCGGATGTTAGTCTGCTCTTTCTGTATTCTAAAGCCTTTTTTTTCGAAAAATGGCCTTGCTGTCCTGCTTACATTGGATTGAATGATTGTCGTCCCGAGTCGGATGGCTTCTTGTTCTATTTCAGTATAAAGCCTGTTGGCGATGCCTTGTCTTTGATGGTCCTTATGGACAAACATAAAGTCCAGCAGGTCCTTATTCGCTAGTGAAGCAAAGCCGACTATTTTACCGTTTAACCCGGCGATAAGGAAGTATTGGGTAGTTAAATGCTCGGTCCAGCGTTCTGTATTTCCGATTGAAGAAGTCCAGGCCTTAATTTGTTCTGCGGAATAGTCGTTTCCGCAGACCGTATTAATGGTATTTAAAAACAGCTCCAGTATCTCTTTTAAGTCGCTAAGCCGGGCGGGTCGTATTGAGATGTGCGGGGCAATCATGAATAGAAGAATTTACGAATACCAATAAAAACGAATATCATAAGGGTGTAGGCCAGGAAGAAGGGCAAGATAATCGCTTTCAGACCCAACAAAAGCAGCAGGGCAATAAGGAGGAGCTGGAATCCGAGGCCAAAGGTGGAAACACAGGTCATCAACCAATTTGGCAGGACTTCACCTCGATCGGCATGCCGATCAAGGGCATAAATAGTTTTATCAAACGGCCCGTATAATAATTTATATAAGGCAAACAGGATATTTATATGACTTTGTTTTTCATCCTTTATGGCGATTGGCGTTTCGTTTTCGAACACCCGGCTGGTGGTGTCACCATCAAATTTATTTCTTAGAATTACGTAGTAGTAATTATAAAGAGTGCCCTGCAGTTGTAAGCCTGAAAATGCCAGCAAGCATACCCAAAGAGAAGTGTCACTAACGTAGGCAATCGCAAGAAATATTAAAGCATTCAGTATAATATCCGCCACAGAATCTAAAAAGCGACCAGTATAGGATGGCTTTTGTTTGATACGAGCTAATTCCCCGTCTGCGGCATCCAGGATAGACTTGAGGATCAAAAAGAAAGCGGTCAGCCAATAATATCCTTGAATGATACAATAAATCGCAATCAGACCAGCTATTACAAAGCTAATAGTAACATGAACAGGAGTGAAGGCGGAATTTTTTAATGCCCTGGCGATGAGCCTGGCAACCGGTCGTCCGTAGTCTGAAAGATCTATAAATCTATGCTCTTTTGGTAATTTTGACATGCAATATCATAGAAGCTTAACCAGAGTATACCGTGGAATCGGTGTAAATCTATGATTAAATCTTTAAAACGAATGGACTGTAGAGCAGGGGAAATGCAGATTTCTCCAATGCTATCCAATATCGTTTTTGTTGTGGGAAAGCAAACAATGCCTGCCTGTTAGCCCATTCGGCTCTCCGTTAGCAGATTATTGCAGTGACTTGTCCCTAAGCTGAATGGGAAATGCTCATTCAGGATCTATGAAAATTCCGTGATTAACGAAGCAGGAATTTATTAAATCGCATCCAGATACCCAGCCAGATCCGTTATTATTGCTTGTAAGATTGAGGAGATGTCAGCAGACCAGCATCCTCAACGTTCTTTTGGTTAACGGTATTGGCGACTGGCTTTGAGTATAAATATTGCCTTACCAGAATTTACCCTATTTGCTGAATGGGGAAGGCATAAGAATGTAAACTGTCTGCTCAGTCAGTGAATTCACTTTATAAACATTAGCTGTTCGATATCCTAATTGACTATTGTGCTTCTATTTGCTTATTGACGTACAGTTGAGTTTTGATTTTTAGAAAAAGAGTAATGCAGGAAGCCAATACAAAGGGAAAGGTAAGCGGTATAATATTGAGTCTGAATATTAATATGCTAAACAAAAGGGACAGCATAACGGACAGCAATACCCATATGCTATCTTTAATTCTACTGCCGGCAAAGGTAATAGCACATAACACGGCATTATAACTAAATAGTCCCATTCCTATATCATTTATTGGTACAGCGAATTGAAAGGCGATAAGCGCCGATAAAATGGCTCCTATAAATCCGTAGACTGCTGAAATTGGCGAACTAATCAGTACAGCGATGAAAAACAATAAGCCAGACACGAACTTGTCTTGAAAAATCACCTGCCCATAGCCTTTAAAACCAAGAGTTAAATAATCGATTTCAGGAACAATGGCAGATGACGGGTCTGACATGGTATCCGTTAAATAATTGCGGCTGAAGAAGATTAGCAACCAGGTAACTAAAACAAAAGGGAGGGTGAATACAGGTATTTTTCTGTTTATAAAAAAATGCTGTATTATCGTAGCCACCGACGAACCTATGATTATTGCCATCCAGGTTAACAGTGCAGGTTTTAGAAATAACATGATTGCAACACCTACTAATGCTGCGCTAAACCCATATAGCCCTTTATCGATTTCCGATTTGTCGTACTTAAGAAATAGGGCGGTGGCTGTTCCACAAAATGTTGCCAGAACGGCGGCTATACCCATAATCAATGAGCCATAGAAAATACCAATTAAAAACAGCAGGCCTGTCACTGCATTTTCCTGAAGCATGATTTGACCAAAACCTCTCAATATTGCCGAAACGAATAAAGCCATGTTTCCTGTAATAGGGTGCTTAGTGCCTGGTGTCATTCTTCTCTTGTTGTTTTAGTGATTGGCTGGTAAAAGGGGATTGGCGTCTACTGCTACAAGAAAAAAATGCAGCGTTTTTAATGCGAAGGATCGTTTGGTCATCAGTCGAAAAATTGGAATTCAATTTCCCTGGGCATAAAATGAATCCCTTTAAAGTCGGATGTTGCTTTGATCTGATGTTTAGTTTCAGGGGGTACAGTAAATGCGTCACCCGGTTTCAGGAATTTGTCCTCTCCGTTTATGGTCAGGATGCATTCGCCTTCCTGTACAAAGAGCACTGACTCCATATTTGCGAGATGTGCTGGTAATAAATCACCTGCGCTGGCCTGCATTTGTTTAGTTACAAACTGAGTGCCGGAGGCCAGCAACTTAATGATGGGCTGTGTTATTTTTTTCATGATATTCGGATTTGAGCTGAAGGATCTTCTTTATTTGATCAAGATAAGGCGTTTTTTGTTAGTATTGGGTTTTTCATTCTATGTTGCATAGGACTTCTGCGCCTCCGGAGCTTCGGCCGGAAAATTATACCGACCGTCCATATTGAATAGCCAAGAGCTGAATCCGATTGCTGATCACATATTCTTATTATAAAGTCTTTATGCTAAACGGAATGTTAATCTGTGAATTTTATCGCTTGTGTAAAATGTAGTCCGTCACGATGGGGTCAAGCCCGTTTTGCCTAAACTCTGTGGCGATTTGTGCCCTGTGATAGTTCGAGTGATTGATCACATGGAAAAGAATATCTCGAATATTGTCGTTAAAAACCAGCCCCTTCGTATTCTTAAAGTTGATCACCCCGTTCAGATCAAATTGGTCAATTATGCGCAAGGAGTCACGATAATTTGACTTGTCAATATCCATACAATTTTGGATGGGGTGAATCTACCAAACCCCATAAGTCGGTGGAAGTCCGTTGATTCTGTGCATCCAGATATGATGAGCATTGAGAATGTGGCTATATAATCCAATGGATTTTTCGGAAGTTTTATCAGGATTTCGTGTAAAGGCTTCCGACAGCTTTTGGTTAACCTGATAGGTGTAATTAAATAGTTCTTTAAAGAATTCTTTCATCGTAGGTAAGCCATTTATATTCAGTTAAGTATGAGAAAGAATAGTTAATGCTTCGTCTGTAGATGCCAAGAAATTAATATGCCGGCCTTTATTGCTTTCAAAAATGAATTCCTTTAAGCTCTTGCTGCTGTATTTAGAAAATTCGCCTATAATAGCCAGCCGGACACGATAGTTAGAAAACTTTTGAAGTATTTCCCCTGCGATGCCGTTTTTCAGGTCAAAGAATTCGGAGGTGATGTCTTTTTCATTAATTATCATACCGTCATAACCCTGATAGTACAGGTTTGCCAGTAAATCTATGGCGTCGCCGATATTGCTGATGACCGTTTCGTCCGAAATTATTTCGGCAATTTTTATATCGCTTATATGGTGAGCTTCTACTTTCATTATTTGCTTTGTCTATTTGTAAATGGCCGAAACGGCATATCGTCTGGGCTGCATGGCGCTGTGTATATTCTAAAGTGCTGCTGGCCACTCCTGATTATTTATTTTTATAGTTTTGTTCCTTGTATCAATAAGGATGCCTTTATAGACTGGTTTTTTAGATGTAGAAACTTTTTTCGTTCTTCATCTTGTTTAAAATTGTCAAAGTCCTGCTGAGTTTGAAATTC
>CAZFQV010000205.1:0-423 GCA_964521175.1 uncultured Sphingobacterium sp. | reverse complement strand
CATATAGAATTGTTCCTGAAATTCTTATCCAGCAGTTTCAAATTGAGGATTCCAAACGATCTCCCATAAATGTGCATCTAAGTTTTGAAAGTAACCGGCATATCCTCCCCAAAAAGTATTTATCGACTTTGATCCAATTCATTCCTCCGGTCGGCCCTGCTACAAAATCATCAGGTGAGACGTGCATAAACGGGATTCCTTTTCTCATATTTTTTTGTTTTTAATGTTGGCAGAACCGGCTGTTACGACTTTAAGATAGTTTGTAAGTCGGTTTAAGGTCTGCTTGCCCCCTTCAATGGCATTTACTTTTCTGTTTAATTCGTCGATAATTGCTGCAGATTTAAATGTTGACTTCATCGTTAGTAAAGCTTAGATTCAACTAATAAATGCAACAGCATTTAAAATAACCAAGGGATGACATCC
>CAZFQV010000204.1:2056-5078 GCA_964521175.1 uncultured Sphingobacterium sp. | reverse complement strand
GGTCATAATGCCTTTTGCTCTCAATGCAGGTTTTTTCTCTGGATCCAGCTCAACAATAGCCTTAGCAATTGCTAAACGAACAGCTTCTGCCTGTCCTTTAACACCACCGCCGGCAACGTTTACAGTCACATCGAATTTTCCTGTTGATTCAGAAACTTCTGTTGACTGCATTACGATATATTGTAATGGCAATGTTGGAAAATACTCCTTGTAATCTTTACCGTTTACGGTAATGTTGCCGCTTCCATCTGTTAGATAAATGCGTGCAACTGCGGTTTTTCTTCTTCCTGAAGTGTTTGTAGTTGACATTTCTCTTAATTACGGTTTAATGGTTGTAGGATTTTGCGCTGCATGCGGATGTTCAGAACCTGCATAAACAAACAGGTTTTTGTACAATGCACGGCCCAAACTGTTTTTAGGTAACATACCACGTACAGCTTTCTCTACCACGCGGGTAGGGTGTTTCGCCATCAACTCCTTAGGAGAAATAAATTTCTGCCCACCCGGGTAACCAGTGTAAGAAACATATTGCTTCTCAGCAAACTTGTTTCCGGTGAGTTTAATTTTGTCTGCGTTGATAACAATTACATTATCTCCGCAGTCTACGTGTGGGGTGTACGATGGCTTGTTTTTTCCTCTGATGATCATGGCGATCTTAGAAGACAAGCGCCCCAAAATCTCTCCTTGAGCGTCAACAACTACCCATTCTTTGCTGACGGTCGCTTTGTTGGCAGAGACAGTTTTGTAACTTAACGTATTCACTTGCTTGAAATTAAATTATATATTAAAATAGTATCTCCCCTAAAATTAGGGACTGCAAAGATAGGGGAAATTCATTAAAGCACAAATAGTTCGCTTGAAAATATCAATGGAGTTTTTAATGATTTGATGATCCTGGTTTTTTCCTCTTGTAACGGAGTAGTATAAATCGGGATTTCGGGGTCAATTATTGATAGAGAATGAATATAATATCGTGTCTTTTATCTCTATAGTTTCATAAATTCGGTATGGGAACCTTCAGGCAGAAGAAATAGAGCTTGCTAAAAGACTCCTGGAAACAGAAGATGTTAATATCGTAAAAGCGATTAAGGCCATATTTTTGGGTTCGGATGATCCCGTGGATGGGGGATCTGCCGAACAGGTGATTGACGATGTAAACGAATCGATCCACCAGATTGAAGCAGGAATGGGGATCTCGCCTGAAAAAGTCCGGTAAACCTATAAGAAATGGCTTGAACGATTACCTGGTCTCCTAAATTTCTTCGTTATTTCATTCCGCTACGGTAAGCTTTCACCTCCCCGACACTGACCTGACTGGCCTTGTTCCCGAAACTCTTTCTGATATAAGTCAGGATATTCGCCAACTCCTCGTCTTTCAGGAAATTATGCGCCGGCATCAGTCCGTTATAAGGTTTGCCATCCACCATGATCTCTCCGTTAAGCCCTTTCAATACCACCTCAAATAGCCGGGCTTTATCACCGGTAACCCAGTCGGTGCCTCCGAGTGGAGGGAAACGATTCCCATCTCCCTTGCCGTCGTTCTGGTGGCAGGCCGCACAGTAAGTATTATACAGCTTCGCATCCTCGCTGATCTTTCCCTTTTCCAGATTATCCTTTTCTATATCCGGAGTGCGGATATGGGAGAGGAGCTTATGTTTTTCCATGTCGGCCAGCTGCTCTTCACCGAAATTTTTCTTATCACCTTTGTACATTATCCGCCAGATCTTCCCTTTCTCAGTTTCACTGATATATAGGGAGCCATCCGGGCCCATAGCGATGCCCATCGGACGGTAAACGGCATCACGAACATTCACGATGGGGTCTACACCGGCAAAGCCATCGGCAAATACTTCCCAATCGCCGGAAGGAAGGCCATCCTTGAAGGGCACGAATGCGACGAAGTAACCTGCCTGAGGATAGGGTGCCCGGTTGGTAGAGCCATGAAATGCAATGAAGGCTCCGTTTTTATACCGTTCAGGGAACTGATCGCCTTCATAAAACAAAAGATCGTTGGGTCCCCAGTGACCTGGGAAGCCAATCATTGGCTGAATAAGATCCTTCCCCTTACCCTCTTTTTTGCCATCACCACCATATTCAGGAGTCAGCATTTTCTTGCCCAGCATCTGGTCGTAATAATAATATGGCCATCCCGCATCGGCACCTTCTTCCAGTTTCAGAAACTCTTCGGCAGGAAGAACCGCACTTTGCCAGGGACTAAAAAGATTCGGGAACAGGCGGTGCAGGTTATCTCGGCCATGCATCACTACATATAAACTTTTACTCTGCTTATTCCAGTCCATCGCCACAATGCTGCGTAGGCCCGTAGCATACAGACTGCCGTCTTTTTGGGTCAGGCCGGTCTTGCTGGCATCGAAACGCCAGATGCCCCCATGTTCAAGGAGCTCAGGACAAGGATCCAAGCCCGGTAGCCCGGGCTTGCCTCCAGGAGTATTAATCATATCCTGACAATTATTGGAAGGAGCCCCAAAGGGCACATACATATTACCTTTATCGTCAAATGAAACCGGCTTGGTGATATGCCAGTGAGCGCCATGCTCATGATCGTCTGTTAATACTGTTTCCATCGGGCTTTCAGGAATAAGCTTCCCGGGTGTCAGCTTATTGCGATATACCGCCAGTGAGGAGCTGTAATAGAGGTAGCCATTATGGATACGCATACCATTGGCCAGGCTGCCCACATCTTTATAATCGCCGAAATGCTGGATGATGTCGGCCTTCCCGTCATTATTGGTATCTCTCATCGCCACGTTTCCGCCCTCATCGGAAAAGCGTAGCTTGACATAAATGTCCCCGTTGTCGTTCACCGCTAGGTGTCGCGCCGGACCGATGCTATCGGTAACCACCACAGCTTCAAAATTTCCGGGTAATGCCAGCCCGCCATTATCGGGATCCGACGGTGGAAGTGAACCTCTATCACCCGATGAGGTGCAGCTGAGCTGGGCGATGAGCAATAAGGCTGCTGACAGGCCCAGGGTAGATTTTTTGAGTGACTGGCTTAAAG